>NZ_JASCXL010000158.1:0-19730 GCF_030010595.1 Streptomyces sp. CC224B
ATTTTTGGGTGGACTTTACCGGTGGCGGAGGGGCGCCTCGGCGCGTGAAGCCCCGGATGCGGGAACCAGTCCCCGGGGACTGGTTCCCGCATCCGGGGCTTCACGAGGCGGGCGAGGTGCTTCACGTCCCGTCCCGTCGACGGCTCATGGGTCAGGGCGCCTCCCAGCCGTAGAAGCGGCTCGCGTGACCGTCCGACGAGGGTCCCTCGGGCGCGAGCCGCGGCAGGGCCTCGACCACCTTGCCGAACCAGAGCTCCGCCGCGGCCTTCCGCGCGACGTCACCACCGTCGGGACCGACGTGGTCCTGGATGTGGACGCACAGGTCGTTGTACGCGAACAACTGGCGGCGCCGCGTCCCCGCGGCCCCCGCGCCCCCGGTGGCGTCGAACTCCTGGAAGACGCTCGTGACGGCGGGTATCGCGTCCTGGTCCATGCGCGTGAGGGTGACGGTGGTGTCCGTCCGGGTCTCGTCCCCGGTCGAGCCGTCCTCCCAGTCGTAGAAGGAGAACGCCGCGGAATCCGCCGGGGAATTCCAGGTCTCGGGCTCGTACGGCGAGACGTACGGCTCCAGGTCGGCCGAGAGGCGGGCCATGCGCGGGTCGCCCTTGACCTTCATGAGGGCGGCCTTGTCGGCCTGGTCGGCGAAGTCGTACAGGTGGATCTGAATGCCGTCGCACACGAACAGCTGACGGCGGCGCAGTCCGATCAGCTCCGGGATCTCCGTGCTGTCGAACGCGGTGAACAACGTGGAGATCTCCGGGATGGAGCGCTCATCCATCTTCGAGACGGTAACCATGCTGCGCATGTTCATCACTTCCTTGTGAGGACCCTTGTGAGGACCCTTGCGGGAGCTGCGGGAGCTGCGGGAGCTGCGGGAGCTGCGGGAGCTGCGGGAGTTGCGGGAGTTGCGGGAGCTGCGGGGCCGCGGGGTTGGCGGGAGAGGACTGGTACGCGGCTACGCGACCGGCGTGGATTCCGACTCGGGCAGTTCCGCCCCGGCCGCGTCGGTGGGGTTCTTGGTGGTGACCGCCGCGAGGACCAGGCCGACGGCCGCGATGCCGGCGCAGACGAGCATGAGCAGGTTCATGCCGCTCACGAAGGCCGTCTGGACGTCGAGGAGCATCGCCTTGTTGCCGAGTGAGTGGGCGACGGCCACACCGGCTCCCACGCCGTCGGAGACCGGTTCGTGGTTGAGGGGGCCGAGTGCGGAGTGGTACCGCGTGGACAGCACCGTGCCGAGCACCGCCACGCCGGTGGTGCCGGCCGCCTGCCGCAGGGCGGAGAGCAGCGCCGAGCCGGCACCCGCCCGCTCGGGGGAGAGCGCGCCCACGGCCAGGGCCATCGACGTGGGCAGGACCAGGCCGATGCCGAGGCCGACGACGGCCATCCAGGCGGCGACGAACCAGTACGCCGTGTCGACGTCGGTCAGCGCGCCGAAGCCCATGCCGACCGCGAGGAGGCCGAAGCCGATCACCAGGGTCGCCTTGAGCCCGATCTTGTCGCGCAGACCCTCCAGCAAGTTCGAGGCCACGAGGAGGCCGCCGATCATCGGCAGCATGCGCAGACCGCTGCCGAGCGAGTCGACGCCGAGCACCGACTGGAAGTACAGCGGAATGGTGAAGAACAGGCCGAACATCGCGAAGGCGTTGATCAGCTGGAAGACGGTGCCCATCCGGAAGCCGCGGTCCCCGAAGAGGCTGAGGTCCGCGAGGGCGTGTTCCCGCGTCCGCTCCCAGGCGACGAAGCCCCCGATCAGGGCGATGCCGGCCGCGAACGTCGCCCAGGCCGCGCCGTCCCCCCAGCCCTCGTCGCCGAACCGGATCAGACCGTAGGTGAGGCCGACGAGTCCGGCCGCCGAGAGCGCCACGCTGACCGGGCTGATGGGCCGCCGGGTCTGGCTGCGGGACTCCGGCACCAGCAGGCCCACCGCGAGCGCGCCGATGACCACGGTCGGGATGTTCACCAGGAACACCGAGCCCCACCAGAAGTGGTTGAGCAGCAGGCCGCCGACGATCGGGCCGAGCGGCATGCCCAGCGTCACCGCCGTGATCCACACGGTCGTCGCGCGGGCACGCTCCGCCGGGACGGGGAACAGCACCGGGATCATGCCCATGGACAGGGCCATCAGTACGGACGCCGCCACGCCGAGAAGCACGCGGGCCAGGATCAGCTCGCCCGAGGACGAGGCGAACGCGCACCAGATCGAGGCCGCGCCGAAGAGCACCAGGGCGCCGAACACGAACTTCTTGCGCCCGAACCGGTCGCCGAGCGCGCCGGCCGGGAGCATCACGCCCGCCAGCGTCAGCGTGTAGGCGGTGCTGAACCACTGGAGGGCCGCGGTGCTCGCGCCCAGGTCGCGGGCCAGGGTGGGCAGGGCGATGTTGAGCACCGTCATGTCGAGCCCGACGGTCAGCATCGCCAGAGCGAGCGCACCGAGGGCCAGCCAACGGCGCGCAGCCGTCACTTCCATGTCTTCCTCACTTTTTCGAAGTCGCTACGAGTTCAGAGTAGATACGAGATTGGTGGCGGTGTCAATGCCGACTCGATTGGGTTTCGTACTCGCTTCGAGCGGTGGGTGTCGGAGGGGCGCGCGGGCGCGCCGGGGTCGCGCCGGGGCCGAGGGGGCGCCGTGGGCGGGGGACCGGGGGAGGGGAGGCGGCGCGGGGACCAGGGGGCCAAGGGGAGTCAGGGGGGTCAGGGGGGGCAGGGGGCAAGCGGAGCCCGCCGGGGCCGGTCGGCGTCCGCCCGTCGGCCGCCACGGACGGGTCGCGGCGCACCCTGTACGCTCACTCGCCAGTAAGGGCCCCTGATTCCGTGCCGGATACAGTTGATGTGCTCGCATCCTTGCCGCAGTCGGCACCGGCAGTCGGCGCCCTTCTGCCTCCAGGGCGTCAATGCGCCCCGTTCTGGGGAAGGGCCAGGCCCCATCGGGGCCCAACGGGCAACGATGTACGTCGTCTTCTATTGCGAGGGGTTGCCGGAGTGTCGGGACTGCGAGAACGGAAGAAGGCACAGACGCGAAGGCGCCTGGCGGACACCGCGTTCACCCTCTTTCGTGAACGCGGATTCGAGAATGTGACCGTCGCGGAGATCGCCGACGCCGCGGAAGTGGCGGTGAGCACGCTGTTCGCCTACTTCCCCTGCAAAGAGGCGCTGGTCTTCGACGCCGAGGACGAGTACGAACGCGCGCTGACGGCCGCGGTCCGCGACCGCGGCCCCGGCGTCCCGATCCTGGACGCGCTCGAGGCACACCTGGTGCCGGTGGCACAGCCCGCGGCGAGCGGCCCGTCCGGCGAGGACTTCGTCGAACTCGTCAAGGCCACGCCCGCGTTGCTGGACTACGCCAGCCGCCTCCGGCACCGCTGGGAAGCCAGCCTCGCCGCCACCCTGGCGCAGGAGGTCGGTGTCCCGGCGGACGACCTGCTCGCGAAAACCCTCGCCCGCTTCGTCCTGGACGCCAATTTCCTCGCCACGTACGGCGACCACACCCCGGACGACCTGAAGACCGTCTTCGAGCGGCTGCGCTACGGCTGGGCGGACTTCGGCGCCGGGACGGCACCGGGCTCCGCCGCTACCCGCCCCGCGGAATAGGACGCGGGCGGACCGGCCCGGAGCCGTCGTCTTCCAGCCGCGACGAGGACGCCCGGCGAAGTACACCGTTCGGCCCAGTGGCGGCTCCGACCGGCGGACGATGTTCCGGGCGCCGGCCCGGGCGAGCCTGGGGACATGAAGGAAATCACCGCCGTCGTCGGCTGGGTCGTCGGCATCCAGGGCGCCCTCGGACTCCTCGGCAAGCTCTTCGGAGGGAACTCCTGGGGCCTCGTCCACAAGTGGTGGGACGTGCCCACGGCCGGGTACGCCGTGCTGCTCGTCCTCGGCGCCGCGCTCGCGTTCCTCGGCGAGCGCGGCGGCAGGGTCCGGTCGCGCCGCTGACCCCGCGACCTCACGCGATGTGTTCCTCGGCGTCCAGGTCCTGCTGGTAGCGGTCGCGGAAGTCCCGCAGGTACGGGCGCAGGGTGCTCTCCGTCAGCGGGCCGCCCGACTGGCCCGTCACGCCGTACAGATCCAGCAGGTACAGGCTGAACTGCCGGGCGTTGGGGTAGCCGCCCATCTCGCTCACGTACTTGCGGAAGGCCGTGAAGTACGCCTCCTCGCGCGTCATGTCGTCCGGCAGACCGGACCCGTCGGCGCCCGGCCCGGGCAGCACCTCCTCGGCGGCGGGCTGCTCCGCGGCCTCCGCCGACGACCGGGGGCCGCGCGCCCCCTCCTCGCGCGGGCCCGGGACCAGCCGGCCGTTCGCGAGCGGGCGGGTACGGCCCGGACCCGACGGAACCCGGACCCCGCGGGCGTCCGGAGCCGCCGCGGCCTCGGCGGTCCCACCGGCCGCCGAGGTGTCCGTGGCGTCCGTGGTGTCCATGGTGTCCGTGGACTCCGGGATGTCCGCGGTCCCGGCGGCTCCCGTCGCCCCCGCCGCCTGCGTCGCGTACGGCCGCACGTCGTACGCCTCGGCCTCCCCGGCCTCCTCCTCGTACTCGTACACCTCGTCGGCCGCATAGCCGTCGAGAGCCTCGCGCGCCTCGTACGCCTGCTGCTCCCGGTACTGCTGCTCCGCGTGCGCCGCCTGCTCCTCGTACCACTCGTCGTACGGGGCCTCCGGGTCGTACGAGATCGACGCCTCGCCCTGCGCGCGCGGCTGCTGCGGCGCCGCGAACCACGGACTGCCGTGCTCGCCCGGGGCCCACTGGCCCTGGGGCCCCTCGGGCCCCTCGACACCCTGCGGGCGCCGGGACCGGTGGGGCACGGAAGGCTGCTGGGGCTGCCCGGGCTGCCCGGGCTGACCGGGCTGCTGGGGCCGCATGGCCTGCTGGGGCTGCGCGGACTGCTGGGCCGGGCGCCGAGCCTGGTTGCCCGGCGCCTGCTGGGACGCCTGCGACTGCTGGGGTTGCTGCTGCGCCCGGGGTGACGGGAGCGGCTGCCGCGGCGCGAAGGCATCGGGTTCGCCCGGCACGGGGTGCTGCTGCGGCGGCTCCGGCGCGGCCTTCGCCAGTGACTGCGGGGCCGACGGCACGGGCGCCGGGGCCAGTTCCGGCTGGGCGGGCACCGGGGCGGGCGGCAGCACCGCGGGCTCGATGCCCGCCGCCGCCAGACCCGCCGGAGCCGTCTCCGCCAGCGGCACCCCGTACCGGGCCAGCCGCAGCGGCATCAGCGACTCCACCGGGGCCTTGCTGCGCCAGCGGCGGCCGAAGCGGGACCGCAGGCGCGCCTGGTAGACGAGACGTTCCTGCTCCAGCTTGATCACCTGGTCGTAGGAGCGCAGCTCCCACAGCTTCATCCGGCGCCACAGCAGGAACGTCGGCAGCGGGGAGAGCAGCCAGCGCGTCATGCGCACGCCCTCCATGTGCTTGTCCGCCGTGATGTCCGCGATCCGGCCGACGGCGTGCCGGGCCGCCTCCACCGCGACCACGAAGAGCACCGGGATGACCGCGTGCATGCCCACGCCCAGCGGGTCCGGCCAGGCCGCCGCGCCGTTGAACGCGATGGTCGCCGCGGTCAGCAGCCACGCCGTCTGACGCAGCAGCGGGAACGGGATGCGGATCCAGGTCAGCAGCAGGTCGAGCGCGAGGAGCACGCAGATGCCCGCGTCGATGCCGATGGGGAAGAAGTAGGAGAAGTCGCCGAAGCCCTTCTTCTCGGCGAGGTCACGCACGGCCGCGTACGACCCGGCGAAGCCGATCCCGGCGATGACGAGCGCACCGAAGACGACGACCCCGATGAGTATCCGGTGCATGCGCGTGAGCTGCATCGCGGCCACCCGCGAACCCCTCCCTCTGACGGCTGTTGCGAGCGACAGCGTGGCACATGTGTGCGGGCGAGCGTGAGCCGGTACGGGCGGAGCGGGCCCGGAGGGCACCGGCGCGGGCGGGCGCGACCGCCCCGCCGGGCCCCGGGAGGACGGGTTCCCCGGCGCGGGCGGGTCCGCGTGCCGCCCGGCGCCGTTCGTGTCACAGCTCGTCAACAGCCCCAACCGCGCCGGGCCGTTGACCCTCTCCCCGGACGTGGGCGGACAGCCGCCGTCCACCGCCCGCACCCGCCGAGGAGACAACCGCCATGCCCCAGAAGCCCACTTCAGCGACCAGGACCCTCCGCCGCCGGGCCACGGGAGTCGCCGTGGCCGGTACGGCGCTCGCCCTCGCCGCTCCGCTGGCCGCGACGGCCGCCCCGCACCCGGCGGCGGCCGCGACGGACCGGGCCCGCGCCGCGGCGGCCGACCCCGTCTCCGTCCTGTCGTACACCGCCAAGGAGCGCAAGGACGCCCTCGCCTACTGGACGCCCGCCCGCATCAAGGCCGTCGGCAGGTCCGTGGACCTCGGGCCGACCGGACCCAGGGCCAAGCCCTGGCGGGGCACCCCGCCCAAGACCGTGGGGCGGCTCTTCTTCGTCAACGCCAACGGCGCCGACACCTGGTGCACGGCCACCGCCGTGAAGAGCGCCAACCGCTCCGCCGTGATGACCGCCGCCCACTGCGTGCGCCGCGGCTCCTCCCCCTACAACACCAACACCGCGATGGTGTTCGTCCCCGGCTACCACAAGGGCGAGAAGCCGTACGGCACCTTCGCCGTCCGCACCGCCGCGACCCCGCGCACCTGGGAGAAGGAGTCCACCAACGACATGGCCGCGCTGACCGTCGGCACCGGCAAGGGCGGCCGCAAGCTCACCGACGTCGTCGGCGGCCAGGCCGTCGCCTTCCACCGCCCCGTCGGCGGCACCGTCTCCGCCCTCGGCTACTCCGCCACCCGCCCGCAGCTCGGCGAGAGCCTCCTGCACTGCGTCGGCAAGCCCAGGAAGACCCACGGACTCCAGGCCATCCCCTGCGACATGAGCGGCGGCTCCAGCGGCGGCCCCTGGCTCGCCGACTTCGACGCCGCCACCGGCAACGGCGTCCTCGTCTCCGTCAACAGCGCCCTCGACGCCCTGACGCCGACCGAGATGCGCGGCGAGGTGTTCGGCGCCACGGCCAAGAAGGTCTACGAGCGGGCCCAGCGCCGCTGACACCCCCACGGCCGGGGCTCCGGAGCCGGGCCGCCGCGACGCGCGCGCCGGTACGGCCGGAGCCCGGCCGCGCGGGCGGCCGGGCTCCGTGACACCCCCGCGAGCGGGGGCCGTTACGCACTCCTGGGCTGAACGGGGCGGTCACCCGCTCCTCGCTACTCGCTCTTGGGCTTGGCGCCGGCCTTCGCCCCGCCCTCGCCGCCGTCGAGCGCGGCGCCCTTGCCGCCGCCGCCCTCGGCGTCGTCCTTGCCGCCCTTCGCGTCGTCCTTGGAGCCGTCCTTCGCGCCGCCCTCCGGCTTCGAGGACGCGCCGCCGCCCGGCTTGTTCGCCGCGACGACCGCCGCGACGGCCTCCTTCGCGGCCTTCTGCGTGTCCTTGGCGAGGTCGCCGCCGTCCGGCTGCTTGTCGCCCGCGAGACCCGCGCCGTTGTAGTCGACGGCGACGACGGCGTTCTCCACCCGCGCCACCAGCGTCTGCTGCTTGAAGGTCTCCTTGTCCTTCTTCAGGTCGTACGAGACCAGCGTCGCCTGGTCACCCGTGCCCGGCACCGGCGTCGTCTTCACGTTCTTGGCGCCCTTGACGGCCTGCGCGTCCGCGACCTGCTTGGTGAAGTTGGCCTGCGCGCGCTTCGCGCCGCTGCCCAGGGACTGGTCCGACTCGAAGCGGTTCATGGCCACGCGCAGCCAGCGGAACTGGGAGCCGTCGACGCCGTTGTCGTCGAGGCTCTCCCACGTGCAGTTGCCCCGCGTGGACACGTCGTCCGACGTACCGGCCCTGCCCGACTTGTCCTTGGCCGCCGGGACGAGGTCGCCGAGCGTCTTCTTCGTCAGCGTCTCGCAGGGCTCGGGCAGCTTGGCGAACGCGGCCTTCTCGACCGCCGGCGTCTCCTCGCCGGAGCCCGACGGCGCCGAGGCGGAGGACTCGGCCCCCGTGTCCTTCTTGGCGCCGTCCGAACCGGAGCCGGAGTCGTCCCCGCTGCACGCGGAGGCGAAGAGGATCACCGGTGCGGCGGCCGCGCCCACCAGAACGCGGGTGAGTCGCTGACGCTGTCGCTGTGCGGGTCGGTGCATGGTTCCTTCACTCGTGTTCGCTCGTGGCGTCCGTGCCGGATGGTGCGTACGGGCTACGGGCCAGGGGGTCCGTTGAGCCACCGTACGCGCTGGGCGCCACGGGTGACCCGGCTTCCCGGGGACCCGGGCCGGCGCCCCCTCATCGTCAGCCGTCGAACTCGTCGACGAGGTTTTCCGCCAGTTCGCGCGCGTTGTCCTGCATTTCCTTGGAGTCCGGCACCTCGGTGCGGCGGGCCGGCTGCTCGTCGTACTCGACGGTGACGACGACGTTCGACGTGCGGAACACCACAGTCACGGTCCGGTGGCGGCCGGCCGAGGCGGCGGTGGTGAGCACGTCGTCGAGGAAGGCCTCGTCACCGAGGTCGTCGAGGGAGCGGGGCTCGAGCCCGGCGGGGGTCGCCCCGGCACCGCCGTCCGCGCCCTCGGTGGGGTCCGCGCTCCCGGTGGCGTCCCCGTCGTCGGCGGACCCGGCACCGTCACCACGCCCGGCCGCCCCCGCCTTCGCGGCCTTGCCGCCCTGCGGCTTCGCGGCGGCCCCGGAGGACTTCCCAGGGCCCGGCTCGGACCCCTCGGACCCCTTCTCCTTGGACGTCTCAGGCCCCTGGGACTTCTCGGGCCCCTCAGACCCCTCAGTCCCCTCAGACCCCTCAGACCCCTCAGTCCCCTCTGACCCCTCCGGCTCGGGCTTCTCGCTCTCGGACTCGGCGTCCGAAGGCTCCGGAACGCCCGCCTCGCGGAGCTTCGTCCGGTACACCTCCTGCGCCCGGGCGTCGTCGCTGACGGCCCCGTCGTACGACACCACGCGCTCGAAGTCGACCAGCAGGTGGTGCGTGGCGTCGGCGGACCCCACCTTCCAGCGGCAGCCCACGCGCCGGTCGGTGTCGTACGTGACCGTGGCCGCGCCCTCGTAGGCCTTCTCGCGCTGCCCGGGGTCCTCGACGTCCGCGATGCCGGGCAGCATCGCGTCGAGCGCCGACCGGTCGACCGTGCCGCAGGCCTCGGGCAGCGTGCGGTACCTGCCGGGCTCCGCGGCCGCCGTCGCGCCGGCCGTGTCGCCGGACTTGCCGTCACCGCCGTCGTCGGAGCCCGGGTCACCGGTGCAGCCGGCGAGCAGCGCCACGAGGAGCGCGGCGGCACCGGGCGCGTAGACCTTCCTCCGCTGCACCGTGCACGCTCCTCTCGGTCCTGCCGGCCCGTCCGGCCTGGTTATTGAGTTGCCGCCGACGGGCGACCGGTGGACACAATGTGTATCGCACGCGCTGCCGTGGACGCCGGTCCGTTTTCCCATTCGTCGACCTTGGCTCCGGTATTTGCGCTCCAGTGCTTTTGCTTGCTTGCGGGGGAATGAGGACGGTATGTCGTACGTAGAGGTACCCGGCGCCCAGGTGCCGATCCGGATGTGGACCGACCCGGGGTCGGTCGAGGACGCCGCGATGCAGCAGCTGCGCAACGTCACCACGCTGCCGTGGATCAAGGGCCTGGCCGTCATGCCGGACGTCCACTACGGCAAGGGCGCGACGGTCGGCTCGGTCATCGCCATGAAGGACGCGGTGTGCCCGGCGGCGGTGGGCGTCGACATCGGCTGCGGCATGTCCGCGGTCAAGACGTCACTGACCGCCAACGACCTGCCGGGGGACCTGTCCCGCCTGCGCTCGAAGATCGAGCAGGCGATCCCGGTGGGGCGGGGCATGCACACCGACCCCGTCGACCCGGGCCGCTTCCACGGCTTCGCCACCGCCGGGTGGGAGGACTTCTGGGGACGGTTCGCGGGGGTCGCCCAGGCGGTGCGGTTCCGCGAGGAGAGGGCCGTCAAGCAGATGGGCACCCTCGGATCCGGGAATCACTTCGCGGAGGTTTGTCTGGATTCGGAGGGTTATGTCTGGTTGATGCTGCACTCCGGTTCGCGGAACATCGGCAAGGAACTGGCCGACCACCACATCGGGGTGGCCCGCGACCTGCCGCACAACCAGGGTCTCGTGGACCGTGATCTGGCGGTGTTCATCGCGGACACCCCGCAGATGGCGGCCTACCGGAACGACCTGTTCTGGGCCCAGGAGTACGCGAAGTACAACCGCGCGATCATGATGGCGCTGCTGAAGGACGTCATCCGCAAGGAGTTCAAGAAGGCGGGGCCGGTCTTCGAGCAGGAGATCTCCTGCCACCACAACTACGTGGCCGAGGAGCGGTACGACGGCATGGACCTGCTCGTCACCCGCAAGGGCGCGATCCGCGCGGGCTCGGGGGACTACGGCATCATCCCCGGCTCCATGGGCACCGGCTCGTACATCGTGAAGGGCCTCGGCAACGAGGCGTCCTTCAACTCGGCCTCGCACGGCGCGGGCCGCCGGATGAGCCGGAACGCCGCGAAGAAGCGCTTCTCCACGCGCGACCTGGAGGAGCAGACGCGAGGCGTGGAGTGCCGCAAGGACGCGGGCGTCGTGGACGAGATCCCCGGCGCCTACAAGCCGATCGAGAAGGTCATCGACCAGCAGACCGACCTGGTCGAGGTGGTCGCGAAGCTGAAGCAGGTCGTCTGCGTCAAGGGGTGACCCCACGGCGGGGCCCGGACCGTCACGGCCCGGGGCGGCTACTTCGCGTGCGAGACCGCGTAGATCATGATGAAGGCCACGATGTGGATGCCGAAGAGGAAGTAGGCCAGGTACCACCAGACCAGGCGTTCGTTCTTCTTCTCCTCGGCCAGGCGGCGGGATTCGCGTTCGTGGGTGAGCCGGGCCAGGGGGTCGGCGGAGTGGGGGGAGCCGCCGGGGGTGCCGGGGTCGTCGGCGGCGTAGGTCACGGCTGTTCCCGGTGGACCTTGGTGTTGGAGGCCTGGGCGCGGGGGCGGACGACCAGGAGGTCGACGTTGACGTGCGGCGGGCGGGTGACCGCCCAGGTGATCGTGTCGGCGACGTCCTCGGCGGTCAGGGGCTCGGCCACGCCCGCGTACACCTTCGCGGCCTTCTCCGCGTCGCCGCCGAAGCGGGTCAGGGCGAAGCCCTCCGTCTTCACCATGCCGGGCGCGATCTCGACGACGCGGACGGGGGTGCCGACGATCTCCAGGCGGAGCGTCTCGGCGAGGACGTGGGCGCCGTGCTTGGCGGCCACGTACCCCGCGCCGCCCTCGTACGTGGCGTGGCCCGCCGTGGAGGAGACCACGACCACCGTGCCGTCGCCGCTCGCGGTGAGGGCGGGCAGCAGGGCCTGCGTCACGTGCAGCGTGCCGATGACGTTCGTCTCGTACATCTGCCGCCAGTCCGCCGGGTCGCCGGTGGCGACCGGGTCGGCGCCGAGCGCGCCGCCCGCATTGTTCACCAGGACGGCGATCTTCTGGAAGGCCGAGGCGAAGGCGTCGACGGCCGCGCGGTCGGTGACGTCGAGGGGGTACGCCGTCGCGCTGTGACCGGCCTCCGTCAGCTCCGCCGCCAGCGCCTCGACGCGGTCCTTGCGACGGGCGGTCAGGACGACCCGGTACCCGGCCTCGGCCAGGCCGCGGGCCGTGGCGGCGCCGATGCCGCCGCTGGCGCCGGTGACGACGGCGATGCCGTGGGTGCGGGGGGTCTCGGCGTGCGGCATGGGCGCTGCTCCCTCGGTGCGGGCGGGGCTCGTACGGGCGTTCTTCTCGCTCCGCCCGTCAGGATAGGCCGGGCGCCTCAGTCGCCTCGCGGCGCGTACATGATCACGGCCATGCCGGCGAGGCAGACGAGGGCCCCGACGACGTCCCAGCGGTCGGGCCGGTAGCCGTCCGCGACGGCGCCCCACGCGAGCGACCCGGCCACGAAGACCCCGCCGTACGCGGCCAGGATGCGCCCGAAGTCGGCGTCGGGCTGGAGCGTCGCGACGAAGCCGTAGACGCCGAGGGCCAGCACGCCCGCGCCGATCCACACCCAGCCCCGGTGCTCCCGCACGCCCTGCCAGACCAGCCAGGCGCCGCCGATCTCGAACAGCGCGGCGACGGCGAACAGGGCGGCGGAGCGGGCGATGAGCATGCGACCAGAGTGGCACGAGTGCCGCCCCCGCCCGGGCGTCGCGACGTCGCGGTCAGGCGGCGGCCAGCGGGCCTCGCCCCCTCAGGTCGAGCGCCCAGTCGTTGCACCGCCGCCACTGGCCCTTCGGGTACTCGAAGTCGCCCGAGCCGACGAGCGTGAAGCCCGCCTTGCGGCAGACGGCGTTGGACGCGGTGTTCGTCGCGGCCGGGAAGGCGTGCAGGGAGCCGTGGCGCCCGGTCCCGCGGGCCTCCTCGGCCACCAGGCGGGTGGCGGCGACGGCGATGCCCCGGCCCTGGAACTCGGGCAGGACGCCCCAGCCGGCCTCCCAGACCGTCTCGCCGCCGTGGATCGTCTCCCAGCACCCGACGAGGCCCGCCGCCTCGCCCGTGTCCGCCGTCAGGATCTTGTACATCCGGCCGCGGTGGTCCAGGCCCACGTACCGGCGGTGCC
Source organism: Streptomyces sp. CC224B (assembly GCF_030010595.1). Lineage (NCBI taxonomy): Bacteria > Bacillati > Actinomycetota > Actinomycetes > Kitasatosporales > Streptomycetaceae > Streptomyces > Streptomyces sp. CC224B. The sequence goes on from NZ_JASCXL010000158.1 coordinate 12,557, forward strand.
GGTCGCGCAGTTGCTCGTCGGACTCGGGGCCGCCCAGGTGCTCGGTCATCTCCGGGGTGTTGTGCCGCACGAGCTGCGCGAAGTCGCCCTCGCCGTAGGGCACGAGCCGGACCGGGGCCGCCCCCGGCCGTGCTGCCTCCGGCCGTGCCGGCGGTGCCATCCGCGTGTCCGCCGGTGTCGCTGTCACAGGTGTCCGCTCCATGTCCTCACGGTAGGCGGAGGGTCTGACAACGCCCGCTCACCTGCGAGTTGTCCGACCTCGACGCGCCGGAGCCGGGTGCGGAGCACGACGCCAGGGACCTCGTGAACCACCTCGCGGCCAAGAAGAGGGCCGCCCGCGCGGGTGGCGGGCGACCGTAGGCGGTTCGGACACGGGATGACCAGCGCGAGTCTTCCGCTGGCGTGCCGATGCAGCCACCATGGGAGCGGATGCGGAGTCGCGGAACCGTTACGTCAGGGGGCACCACGGTATGGCGGAGTCTGCGAAGGACTTCTGTTCGGACTTGGTCGATCTCTCTGGGATCTCCTTGGCGGAGCTGCACGCGAGTGACGACCCACTGCTGCGGCGGGCCCTGCGCTGTGCCGGCCGCCAGGCGAGTGCGGCGTTCGGCACCCTTGAGGCGACCAACAGCGAAGGGATGAGACTGCTGCGCGGGACGAGGCAGCGCTCGCGGTGACGTCGGGGCGGCAGGGCCCCCGCCGGTCCCCCGGGGACGGGCGCGCGCCCCGTCGGCCGGGCCAGGGCGGGCGGGGTGTTCCCGCGCCCCGCGGGCACCGCCTGGACCTGCACCGGGTCTCCGGCGCGTCGCTGCGTGCCGTGGCGGCGGGCGAGGCAGGCCCCGCCGATCTCGCGCTGTTGCGCGCGGGCCAGCGGAGCCACCTGCTGCTGGTGCTGCGGGCCCTGCTCGACCGCGCCGACGACCTGCCGGGCCCCCAGCGGCGCGGCGGGCCGTCGGCGCTGTCGGTCTGGGGCGTGCTCACCGCCGCCGAGGAGCGGGACGCCGGAGCCGTGGACGCGGTCCTCGACGACCCGTCGGTGCGGGCGTGGGCCGTGCGGCTGCTGCGGCGGGTGGGCGGCGGCTCCGGGGCCGCGCCGGGTGCGGCGGCGCCCCTGTGGGCGGACCTCGGCCAGTTCCGGGCCCTGGCCGCGGCGGCGGCCCTGCGCGCCGGGACCGAGGTCTCGCTGCGGGTGCCCGCGTACCGGGGCCTGGTCTGGGTGCCGGGGGGGGGGGGGGCGGGGCCGGTGTCCGGGCGCCGCTGGAGCGAGGCGGAGTTCCACGTGGCCGGGGGCGGTGCCGTGGTGCGCGGGGAGTGCGCGGAGGTGCGCCTGCCCGGGGCGAGGACCCTGGCGGAACCGGCGGCGGGCTGGCGGCCCCTGGTCGCGCTGTGCGGGCCGCGGGACGTCCCGCGGGAGCCGTGCGCGGACCCGCACTCCGCGGCGGCCGGGCCGGGCGGACCCGGGCGGGGGGACGGGGGCCCGGGGGAGGGGCTGCGGCTCGACGCGGTGACGCCGTACCGGGACTTCGACGTGTCGCCGCGTGCGCCCCTGCGGCTGGGGGAGCGGCGGACGCGGCTGTGGCGGGAGCGGCTGCGCGGTGCCTGCGCGCTGCTCGCGCGGGAGTCGCCGCCGGACGCGGCGGCGCTGGGGGCGCTGGTGCGCGTGCTGGTGCCCCGCCCGTTCCCCGCGTCCCCGGGCGGGCTCGTGCCCAGTGCCTCGTCGCCGGAGGCGTTCGGCGCGGTCGCGCTGTCGCTGCCGTACGACGAGCCGCAGACGGCGGCCGTGCTGGTGCACGAGACCCGCCACCAGGAGCTGACCGCGCTGATGAGCCTGGTGCCGCTGGTGCGCGGGCCGGAGGCGGGCGCGGCGGAGGCGGGGGAGCGGCTCTACTACGCCCCGTGGCGCGGCGATCCGCGTCCCGCGCGGGGGGTGCTGCACGGTGTGTACGCCTTCGCCGGGGTGGCCCGCTTCTGGCGGGCGCACCGGGACGCCGCGGAGGGGGCGGGGGCGCGGCGCGCCGACTTCGAGTTCGCGGTCTTCCGGGAGCAGGTGGGGGAGGCGGTGGCCGCGCTGGCGGAGGGCGGTGACCTGACCGAGGCGGGGCGGCTGTTCGTGGAGGAGGTCGCGGCCCCGCTGGAGCGGTGGCGGAAGGAGGAGGTGCCGGCGGAGCCGGCGCGGCTCGCGGCGCACTACTGCGCGGTGCGCCGGGCGCTGTGGCGGTGGCGGCACCTGGCCGTCGACGAGGCGTTCGTGGCGCGGCTGGCCGGGGACTGGGCGGCGGGCCGGCCTGCGCCGCCGCTGCCCGCCCCGGTGCTCGCGCCGAGCGAGGAGGCGCACCGCTCGCCCGCGTTCGGCACGCTGGCCCGGCTGTCGCTGTCGGCACCCGCCACGTTCACGCGGCGGCTGCGGCGGGCCGGGGCCGAGGGTGACGCGGCGGCCGCGGCGGAGTGCGCGGCGGTGGCCGGGGACGCCCAGGCGGCGGCGCGCTGGTACGGCGTCCGGGTGGCGGCCGACCCGTGGGACGCCGAGGCGTGGATCGGTGCGGCGCTGGTACGCCGGCGGGGGTCGGCCGCGGCGGCGCTGCTGCTCGACCGCCCGGAGACCGTGTTCGCGGTGCACCGGGCGGTCGTGGCCGCGGGGGTCCGGCCCGCGGACCCGCCGGACATAGCCGGGTGGCTCGCCGGGGGCGCGCGGGCGTGACGCCGTGACGGCCGCCGGACAGGGCCGCCCCCCAACCGGAGGGAGACCAGGCCGGGTCAGGCCGGGTCAGGCCGGGTCAGGCCGGGTCAGGCCGGATCGGACCGGATCAGGCCGGACGAGGCCAGGTCGGACCGGATCGCAGCAGAGGGATATCAGAGGGAGAGTCAGAGAGAGATCAGAGAGAGATCAGATCGATGTCCGCGTTCGCCCTGAGCCCCTTCTCGGCGTCCCTGGTGGCGGGGTGGGAGGGGCCCAGGAGGGACCGGTAGGTCTCCAGGGCGTCGTCGAGCAGGCGCCTGCTCTCCTCCGTGCGGCCCAGGGCCCTGAGGTCGTGGCTGAGGTTGAGCTGGACGGCGAGGTTCGCCGGGTGGCTCTCGCGCAGCCGTACGGAGTCCTCGGCGGCGGCCGCGTCGATCTCGTACGCCCGGTCGGGGTGGCCGAGGGCGAAGTGGTCGCTGGCGAGGTTCATGCGGGCCAGCAGGGTGCGCGGGTGCTCGGCGCCGAGGGTGCGGGTGAGGCCCTCGGAGATCTCCAGGTCGAGGGCGAGGGCGGCTTCGTTCTCGCCGAGCAGGCGCAGGGAGACGGCGAGGTTCATGGCGATGGCGTGGCTGTGCGGGTGGTCGCGGCCGTAGAGGGTGCGGTGCTGCTCAAGGGCCTGTTCGGTGAGGGCCCGTGACTCCTGGACCTTGCCGACCTGGCGGAGGTCGTTGGCGTGGCTGATGGCCATCTGCATGAACTGCCGGGTGCCGGTGCCGAAGCGCCTGCGGACCATGGACATGTACGGCGTGGAGAGCTCGTAGGCGCCTTCGTGGTCGCCCTTCTTGCGGCGGGTGACGCACAGGTTGCGGATGACCTGGAGGGTGAACCAGTGGTCTCCGCCGAGCTGGTCGCGCAGGTTGGCGGCGAACTCCTCGTAGCCCTCCAGGGACTCGTCGTAGCGGCCGAGTTCCTGGAGGTCCAGGAGGTAGGCGTTGTACGAGGACAGGGTGTAGAGGTGGTCGTCGCCGAGGACCTCGATGCGTCGCTGCCAGGTGTCGTGGTCGATCTCCCGGGCGCGGACGGGGTCGCCGGCCAGGCGCAGGCTGACCGCGTAGTTGTTGGCGGTGAGCAGGGTGGCCGGGTCGTCGGGGCCGAACTGGGCGAGGCTGGTCTCGTAGACCCGCTGGTCGATCTCCTTGGCCTCGTAGAAGTTGCCGAGGTTGCGGTGGTTGCCGGCCAGGTAGCTCTGGGCCTGGAGGGTGTTCTCGTGGGTGTCGCCGAGCACCCTGCGGTAGCGCTCGACGAGTTCGTCCTGGAGGCGGAAGGCGCGGTCGAGGTCGAGGTTCTGCTCGCGGAGGGTCTCGGCGATCTGCTGGTCGATGCCGAGGACCTCCTCGTGGTCCTCGCCGAGGCGTTCGCGCCAGATGGCGGCGGCGCGTTCGCCGAGGTTGAGGGCGGCGGTGTAGTCGCCGCGGGCGCGCAGGAACCACACCTCGTTGAGGACGAGGCGGCGGGTCCAGCCCTCCTCGCACTCGACGGCGTTGGAGGCGCGCAGATGGGTCAGGAGCGAGGAGTAGCGGGGCCAGTAGGTGGCGCGCTGGGGGTTCCTCGGGTCGGCGTTGGACAGGAGCTGGTGGGCGGCGTGCCGCATCTGGGCCCGCTCCTGGGGGTTCATCTGCTCGACGAGGACGCGCTGGACGAGGCGGTGCAGCTGGACGGTGGACTGCCGGTGGTCGATGCGGGCGAGCGCGTAGCGCCCGATCTCGCGGACGGCGCGGCCGAGTTTGACGGGGTCGTCGAGCGCGGCCTGGAGTTCGCGGGGCACGGAGATGCCGCGGACGGCGGAGAAGAGGTCCCAGGAGATGGGTTCGGGTGCGAAGAACGCGCAGACCTGGAGGAGTTGCAGGGCGTCGGGGTGGTCGTCGCGGAGGCGTTCCAGGGACACGTTCCAGGCGGCGGCCACCGGCATCTCGTAGTCGGGCGGCGGGTCGGACTGGAGGAGTTCGGCCCACTTGCGCTCGAAGAGTTCGAGGTACTGGTGGACGGGCATGCCCGTCTCGGCGAGCCAGACGGAGGCCTGCTCGACGGCCAGCGGCAGGTCGCCGAGGGAGGCGGCGAGGTGGTTGACGGCGTCGTCGGCGAGCTCGGGGCTGCGGCGGCGCAGCAGCGAGACGCTCTCCTCGCGGGCGAACACGTCGACCTCGAGGGAGCTCGCGGTGTGGGACCACTGGACGTTGCGCGAGGTCACGAGGATGCGGCCGGGGCCGTCGGTGGGGAAGTACTTACGTACCTCTTTGGGGTCCTCGGCGTTGTCGAAGATCAGCAGCCAGTCGCTGTAGGGCTCGCCCCTGCGCAGCGCGTCCAGGACGGCCGGGACCGCGGAGATCTCGGAGCTGACCTGGAGCCCCATCTGCTCGCCCAGCTCGATGAGGGACTGGACGATCTGGTTCTCCTGTTCGGAGGCCACCCACCAGACGAGCCGGTAGTCGCGGCTGTGGCGGTACACGTACTCGACGGCGATCTGCGACTTGCCCACACCGCCCATGCCGTGCAGTGCTTCGGGGAGTACCGCGGTGACACCGGTGCCGAGGCGGTCCTGCAACTGTTCGAGCAGGACCTCGCGGCCGGTGAAGTTCCTGTTCCGCTGCGGTACGTTCCCCCAGATGCGGGGCGGATCGTGCGGGCCGCGCGGGCCCGGGGCAACCGGCAGACCGGCAGACACGGCGGGGCCTCCAGGGTGGGAGCGAGGGGATGCGGGGGCTGGGGCGTGGGGTGGTGCGGCGGGGGGCGCGGCCTGGGGTGGAGGCGGCGGCGAGGAGCTCGCGCGGCGCGGGGTGTCCGCCGGGGCTTGCGGCCGGTACGGTATCGCAGTTTGTTGGCTCTTTCTCAAGTTTGACCCGCTATCAGCCTTTGAGTACTGTAATGACGGCTTATGTCCAGATGTAAGGGTGCTCTCCCGGCCGCTCTCCCGGCTCAGGGAGCGGGGGCCCGCCGCATGGCTGCGCAGCAGCCTTCCGAGGTGGTCGGCGCGGGCGAGGTAGGGCCCTGACAGCGCGCACAGCGCGGTGTACAGATGGGTGACGAAAGGGCGGGTCCGCTCCGTGATCGGTGGATCCGCGAGGTCGCCCTCCGGCGCCACCAGGGCGGCGCCGCCCTCCCACAGCTCTTCCAGGCGCGGCCCCAGGAAGCGCTCCACCTGGCGCAGCGCCGCGATCGTGTCGGCGCGCCGCCCGAGGGCCAGCAGCTCCTCACGCACCCCGTCCGCGAAGTCGTACGACACGCTGTACGGGTCCTCGACGTCACTCGTGTCGTCGCTGCGGCGCACCAGGCCGAGCAGCACGGTCTCGGCGACGTTCCAGTACCGCGTGCCCTTGGCCGCCTGCTGGAGCAGCCGCATGACCGGCAGGTTCAGCGGCACCGCCGCCATGCGCTTGGCGAGGGCGAAGCCGCCCGGCGACGCGGTGGCGCGGAAGCGGCGCACGACGGCCGCCGCGCGCGCGGCGCGCTCCTGCGCCGTCTGCTGCCCGGCCTCGGCGGCCGTCCGCCCGGGCGGGTCCGCGCCGTCCGTGAGCACGTCGGCGAGGCGCACCGGCACCGTGGCCGCCGCCGCGCGCACGTCGCCGCCCGGCGTCGTCAGGAGTGCGGCGAGCCGGTGCCAGGAACCGGTGTCGGCGGCCACCAGGTGGGCCCAGCGGCCCAGCGACTCGGGCCGCAGCTCCACCACGGGGACGGCGACGGCGTCGGCGGGGCCGGGGTCGGGCACGGCGTACGGGGCCAGGGTCTCGGCCTCGAAGGGGCCGGACTCGGCGTCGTAGCGGCGGTTGGGCTCGGCCGGGGACGCGGCTCGCAGCCGGGCGGGGGTGACCGTCGGCAGGGTCAGGTCCCACAGGTGCTGCGGCAGCACGCTCAGGACGGCGGTGGGCGAGGAGCCGGCGAGGCGGTGCAGGAGCGCGGCCGCCCGGCCGTCGCGCCACGCCTCGTGGCCGCCGTCCGTGACGACCAGGACGAGTCCGCGCCCGCCCGGCGGGGCGGACGGCGCGAGCGCCTCCCGCGGGTTCCAGCGCACCTGGCGCACCGTGCGGAAGGCCGCCGTCTGCTCCATCAGCGCGCCGAGGCGGCGGGCGGTGCGCCGCCACAGGGCCATCGAGGGGCCGTCGTCCACGAGCAGCAGCAGGTCGAGGCGGCGCTCCGGCACCGAGCGGCACACCGGCGTCCACAGGCCGTCCACGGCGGCCTGCTCGGCGGTGGCCTCCTCGTCCAGCTCGACGTCGTACGGCGAGGAGCGGAACAGGCGCAACGGGCGCAGGGCGCGGCCGAGGGCCAGGGGGTCGGCGAGCGGGGGGCTCCCGGCCGGCTCGGCGCGGTCGGGCTCCGGGGCCGCCGCGGGGCGGCCGGGGAGGGGCCTGACGGGCAGCGCGCGCCACGGCGGCATCCGCTCGGGGGTGTCCTGGGCGTCGGGGTCGGCGGGCGCGGGCGGTCCCTCGCGCCGCGCGGGCC
>NZ_JASCXL010000159.1:0-18661 GCF_030010595.1 Streptomyces sp. CC224B
CCGGCACACCGTCTCCGCGGCCGCGATGACCTGCACCGCGGCCCTGGCGGGCACGGTCACCTGCCTGCTGACCCGCTAGGCAGGCCGCCTTCTCGCGGCGCCATATCGAAAGGTCGCCGCCGCGCCGTTCCTGGCCGCCGAGGCACCCTTCACCACCAGCGTGGAATTGCCCGTGGACGGCAGGTCCGGCCAGGGTCGCGGCGAATGCCCCCCCCCGCCCGGTAGGCGGCGTTCCCTGCGACCGGCTGAGCCGGTCGCAGGGAACCGAATTCTGCATGGCGGCCACGCCGCAACCGCCCTACCCTCGGTCGCCCGCCTCCGCGAACACGCCCGCACGCCCCAACACCTCCGGCACCGTCTCGATCTGCCGACCCAAGAGACAGGCAACAGCTACCAGTTCAAGTTCTTCGCCTCTGCTTAGCGCGCGGTGTCGGTCGGAAGCCTCAACCGGATGATCATGCGCCAGCACCCGTTGTGGCCTGTTCGTCGTACTCCCGGAGCATCCGCAACACGGTCGCGGGGTGAAGGGTGCTGGCCCGCACCGATAAAGCGCCACAGTCTGCGCCTGCACCTCCAGCACAACGGCCTGATCAGGGGCCTCGGCGCTCTGCCCTTGCGCGACCTCTTGGTCAGCCTGTGTCTCGCCTGTCGCCGTCTGCGTGGTCATACGTACAGATTTCGTATGGGTCCGCTTAGGGTGACCAGGTCCTCACGGAGCGGGGTATACGCTGCTGGACGGCCCTGTGTGCGTCTACGTCGGAAGGTGGTGGGGTCCGCGATGAGCGGTGAACCTCCCAGTCGCATGCCGCACAGCGCCGCCCGCATCAGGACTCCGTAGGGAGCCGGGGGGGCGTTTGGCGGCATGCCGCACTCCACGTCGCCCCGGTCCTCCTGCCCCCTGGAAGGGGTCCCTCCTTATGTCTGAGCGTCGTCTGCGCGGCCTGCGCGCTTTCACTCCCGGCAAGCCGCCCCTAAAGCGTTCCGCCGCCGGACCGACCCCGCAGCAGGCGGGCCCGCAGGTGCAGGTCGCGGGGCCCCCAGCGGGACAGCAATGTGATCACGGCGGCACTGTATGAGTACGGCCGGCGCACCAGCACCCATGACTCGCTGATGGACACCTTCCGGGAACTGCGCAAGCATCCGGGCGGTATGGCGTGGATCGGCCTGTACCGGCCGGAGCGGGCGGAGCTGCAGTCGCTGGCGGACGAGTTCGACCTGCATCCGCTGGCGATCGAGGACGCGTTGGAGGCGCACCAGCGGCCGAAGCTGGAGCGCTACGGCGACACCCTGTTCGTGGTGCTTCGCGCGGCCCGGTACATGGACGCTGCGGAGGAGGTCGATTTCGGGGAACTGCATGTATTCGTCGGCCGCAATTTCGTCATCACCGTCCGCCACGGCGCGGCCCCCGACCTGGCGGCGGTCCGCGCCCGGATGGAAAGCAGTTGCGATCTGCTCAAGCGTGGTCCGGAGGCGGTGCTGTACGCGATCATGGACGCGGTCGTCGACGGCTACGCCCCCGTCGTGGCAGGCGTGCAGAACGACATCGACGAGATCGAGACCGAGGTCTTCGGCAACACCCCGGGGGTTTCACGCCGCATCTACGAGCTGTCGCGCGAAGTCGTGGACTTCCAGCGCGCCACCCGCCCGCTGGCCGCCATAGTGGGCGGGCTGTCGGCCGGCTTCGAGAAGTACGACATCGACGAGGAACTGCGCCGTTATCTGCGCGACGTCACCGACCACGCCACGCAGGTCACCGAACGCGTCGAGGGATTCAAGCAGGCCCTGCAGGACATCCTCGCCGTGAACGCCACGCTGGTCACCCAGCAGCAGAACGAGGAGATGAAGGCCTTGGCCCAGGCCAGCCACGCGCAGAACGAGGAGATCAAAAAGATCTCCGCCTGGGCCGCCATCCTCTTCGCACCCACCCTGGTCGGCACCATCTACGGCATGAACTTCGACTACATGCCCGAACTGCGATGGGTGTTCGGCTACCCCTTGGCCCTGCTGCTGATGGGCGTGGTCTGCGCGGGCCTGTACGTCGTCTTCAAGCGCCGTAACTGGCTGTAACCGGCAAGTGCTCCACCCCGGCCGACGGAAGGGAGAAAACGATGAGGCCGGCTCTGCGCACACTGGTCCTCGCCGCGATCGTGGCCTGGATCGTCTTCATCACCGCTTACCTCGCCCTGACCGGATAGCCCCGCGCCCGGTGACAGCCAACAGCATCCCGGGCAGAAGAAGTTGGGGCACCTCGAGGGAAGGGGCCGGCTGATGGCCGAGCGGAACGATGACAGGCCCGCAAGCGGTGATGTCCTGCCATCGACGGTGGTCGACTGCGCCCTGTACGAGCACGGCCGACGGCTGCCGGGGCGCACCGGGCTGGAGAACATCCTGCAACGGACAGACCCGGACGGGCGCCGGTTCGCGTGGATCGGCCTGTACGAGCCGACCGCGGAGCAGATCCAGCAGGTCGCCGACGCCTTCGGCCTGCACCCCCTGGCGGTGGAGGACGCCGTGCACGCCCACCAGCGGCCCAAGCTGGAACGCTACGGCACCACCCTTTTCCTGGTGCTCAAGACGATCGTCTACGTCGACCACGCGCAGCTCACCGCTACCAGCGAGATCGTCGACACCGGCGAGATCATGGTTTTTGCCGGCCCCGGCTTCGCCATCACCGTCCGCCACGGCAGCGCCCCGTCCCTGGAGGAAGTACGCCGCCATCTGGAGGCCGACCCCGCCCAGTTGGGCCACGGCCCCGCGGCCGTCCTGCACGCCATCGCCGACCTGGTCGTCGACCGCTACCTGGATGTCGCCGACGCCTTCCAGAGCGACATCGAGAACCTCGAGGCCGAAGTGTTCTCCCCCCGCCGATCCGTCGACGCCGCCCGCATCTACCAACTCAAACGTGAGCTTCTCGAATTCCGCCGGGCCGTCACTCCCCTCACCGGGCCGCTGCAGCGCCTGGCCTCCGGCACCCCTCCCGACATCCCCGCCCAGGTCACCGCCTACCTCCGCGATGTCGCCGACCACCACCAGCGCGTCAACGAGACGATCAACGGGTTCGACGAACTGGTAGCCGACATGCTCCACGCCAGCATCGCCCAGCTCAGCGTCCAACAGAACGCCGACATGCGCCGCATCAGCGCCATGGCCGCCCTCATCGCGGTGCCCACCATGGCCGTCGGTGTGTACGGCATGAACTTCGACCACATGCCCGAACTAACCTGGCGCTATGGCTACCCCGCCGTTCTGACCGTCATCGTCTCCGTGTGCGCCCTCATCTACCGTGCCCTGCGTCGCAACAAATGGCTCTGACCAGCCGCACCGGATAAAAAACGCCGCCGAACGCGGAGCCCGCACGTGCCGTCGCGCCTGAAAGAACGAACTGCCACCCCTGAGGCGCGCACGCTCCTGCTCTGTTTTCACCCACGCAGTGGCGCTCCCCTTCCCGTGAGGGGATGCACTCCTCGACTTCTTCTGAGAAGACCACAGGAAACGACTCGGCGCCCTCGCTACGCCCGGGCCTCATCCGCCCAGGCCGGCCGTCGACAGTGCCGCCATCGCTGCCGGCAGCCTTCCTCTCCTGCACGCCCGAGGGTGCGGGTGTGGTCCTCTGAAGGCATGCCGGAAAGCCGGATCCTGCTCTGACGTTTGTCGGTGCGGCATGATACGGGCATGGACCGACTGGTCGTTCGTCCGGCTCCGTGTGATGACTCGGCCTTCTTGACGCTCGTCCTTGTCGGCGAGCTGGAGGTGGTCAACGTCGGGAAGCTCAGCGACGCGGCCGTGTGGGCTTTCGCGCAGGGGCAACGGCATCTGCTGCTGGATATGCGCGGGGTCACGCAGTGCGACACCGGCAGTCTCTACACCATCCTGGGCATCCGCCAGGCAGCGAGTCACGTGGGCGGCAGTCTGGCGATCACTCAGGCGAGCACGGCTGTCCACGAGTCTTTGGCCGGATCGGACCTGCGAGAGCTCCTGGAGACCACACCGCCATGAACACCGCATGGATAATGCCTCGGCACGGATCCGCCCGCGCGTCCGCATCCGGCAAGCCGGGCGCGGACGCGCGAACGAGGACGCCCGTCCGGTTCCTGGCCGGGCGGGCGTCGCTTACGGGATGAATGGTGTCTGTCAGGGATCAGTCGTCGTCGCGGTAGCGCTTCTTCTTGGTCTTCTTGGTCTTCTTGGTCTTCTTCCGGTCATCGTCGTCACGGTCGGCCAGCACCGAGGCAGCCGCCGGGGAAGAGGCAGCGGCAGGGGCCTTCGCCGGAGTGGCGGCCGACGCGGAAACTGCGGGCAGGACGCTGAGTGCCAGACCCGCCAGGACGGCGGCGGCAATGGAGTTCTTGATCACGACGTGTACAACGACGGATGAGAGCCGAAGATACGACAGGTCACCCCTCGGAGTGATCCCTCAACCAGGAAGACGCACGGGCCAGGTGCGCATCCGGTTCTATGCGTCTGCAAGACACAGGCGTCGGCGTCAAGTCTCGGGGCTGTGCGCGCACCGGCGTACCCGTCCGGCGATGCCTCCACCTTACGAACCCCCGCGCCGGCCAGCACCGGGCACTCTCTGCGGGGATCGTCTCCGCCTCATCACGCTGTGCTACATGTCGCCTTGCTCGCACCTCAACGGCAGCCCGACCAGACCGGTGCCGCGCGCGCAGTCGAACACGTGACTGCCGAACCCGTCGTCCGGCTCGGTGACGTCACGGGACGAAATTTCGGCAGTGCGCAGGGCCTGGGTGTACTTGCCGCCCTGACGCGCGGCCCTGCGGGCGCGCTGCGCGGCGGTGGACTGCTTCTTCGGCACGGTCGGCTCCAGCCTGGCGGTACCTCCACGCCCCCCGCCGACGAATCGGGCCGGGACGATCTGTTGCACACGCGGGCCCCGAAGGACCTTGGCCGACTGCGGGCCGGGCGGCGTGGGCACCCGGCACAGCGGCGAACGGCGGTACGCGTCTAGCCGTGGGCTCCCCATCGTAGGGCACATCACTGACACATCGTCAGCGGCGCGCGTCGGATATGAGGAGGCGGGCCAGCTCCGACGATGCCTCGGGAGACGGCTTGCAGTACCGGTGGGAATTCTCCGGCCCCTTAGGGGCTCGAACAGAAATCGGACTGTGGCCTCCCTCCCGGTTCTGGACTGGGGTCAGCTCGGCGCCCACAGGGGCGCGGTTGACGAGTTCTGGCCCTGTCAGCAGTAGGTGGTTCCGTGGCACCGGCGGGGGCGGTCGCTACGGCCGTGGTGGCGGCGGATACGTCACGGAAACGGCCATCCTGAGCCGACCCGTCGTCGGTCGGGATGACGAACCTGTGCGTCCGTTTGATCGCCGGAGCGACTGCGGGCAGGTCCTGCGTGCGAACGGCCGGCGCGGCAGCGCGTGCGCCCGCGTAGCGAGGCAAAGCCCAAAGGCTTGATGGTTAGCCTGGCAACCGTTAGCCTGTTAACTATGAGTGGATCGAGCCGTGAGAGCACGTTGGAGCTGATGCGGTGGATCGTGTGGGGGCAGCGACGCATAGCTGAAGACTGGATACGGGAACGCGGCCTCACGCACGAGCAGAGTGCCGTGTTGGCGTACCTGTCGAAGAACCCGGACGCCATTCAGCGTGACGTCGCGCGGGCCATGCGCACCAGTGCGCCGAGCGTCTCGCGGCTCCTGGCCGGACTCGAGCGGCGCGGACTCGTGGAGCGCCAGACGCAGGAGACTGACACGCGCAGCCGCCGGGTGCGTGTCACTGCAGCGGGCTCCGAGCTGATCCAGGGGTTCGAAGAGGCCATGGACCGTGTCGAGGAGTCGATCCTCGCGCCGCTGGGCGCCACGGAGCGGGCGCGGCTCCATGAACTCCTGGAACAGCTCGCCTCCCGGATCGAGCCACCCAGTCCTCCCTGACCCGGCTCTGCTACTCCGACCGGCAGCCGGGAGCCTCGCAGGCAGGACCGCCGCTTCATCCACAAGCAGTAAGGGAACGCAGGTATGCCTCAGATCACGATCATCGGTGCCGATCTTGCGGGACTGACACTGGCACGAACCCTGGCGGTTCATGGAGTCCCGTCCACGGTGTACGAAGCGGAGGCGTCTGCTCAGGCGCGGGGCCAAGGCGGCATGCTCGACATCCACGACTACAACGGACAGCACGGAATCCGTGCCGCCGGCCTGATGGACGGCTTCCGGTCCCTCATCCTCGACGGCCGCCAGGCGTCCCGCGACGTGGCACCTGACGGCACCATCCTGGCGGACCGGCCCGATGACCCCGCCGGAGGCCGTCCCGAGGTGCAGCGTGGCGAGCTGCGACAGTTGCTGCTGGACTCCCTGCCTTCCGGCAGCGTCGTCTGGGGCCACAGGACTCGGAGCGTTCGGACCCTCGCTGACGGTCGTCACGAAGTGACCTTCGCCAACGGATCGACGATGGTCACCGACATCCTCGTCGGTGCCGACGGCGCCTGGTCGAAGGTCCGACCGCTGCTCTCCGACGCCACGCCCGCCTATGCCGGACGCTCGATGATCGAGACGTACCTGTATGAGAGCGACACCCGGCACCCCGCCACCCTGGCCCTGGTCGGTAGCGGGTCGATGACCGCCTACGACGCAAACACCCGCATCGGTCTCGGCGTGCAGCGCGAGCGCGCGGACACCCTGCACTCCTACGCCATGTTCGACCAACCGCTCGACTGGTTCGACGGCATCGACTTCCATGATGATCCTGCGGCCGCCCGTACGGTCGCGGCGATGTTCGAGGGGTGGGCGCCGGAGCTCGTCGCCCTGGTCGCGGACAGCGACATCCCGCCGATCTTCCGCCCCTTGTACGGACTGCCGATCGGACACCGCTGGGAACATGTACCCGGGGCCACGCTCATCGGAGACGCCGCCCATCTGGCACCGCCGGACGGCGAAGGAGCGAACTGGGCACTCTTCGACGCAGGCCAGCTCGGCAACGCCATCGCCCAACAGCCCAAGAACGTCGACGCCGCCATCCGCGCCTACGAAGCCGCGCTCTTCCCACGGAACATCGACACCGCAACCGCCGCCGCAGCCTACTACCCCGAATTCAAACCCTGCTGACTACAGCTGACGCTCGTTTCACCGATCTTCGCACCACTTAGTGAGTGTGCGCGCTCCTCGGCTCGGCAGGTCAGGGCCGCTGTGGTGCCTGTAAGGCCGAATCCGATGCGCATCTCGCACCACACTTCGTGCGAACCGCAGGCCGAGCGAGCCTCGGCGGGGTACCCCTCGAGGTGGACCTGGAAGTCCCTGGTGTCGCCCAGGGACAGTAGGGGCAGCGAGTTCGCCGCCTCCCTATCCAGCCGGCACGACCTATACCGTGCCGGCTTTCCTCCAGCGCCACGACCGCCCCCCCATGCCCGGCGTGTCGACGCCGGTCACGCCTTCCTGTACGACGTGCAGAACGGGCTGGTCCACCTACCCGTCAGGCGGCTCCGAATCGGTGATGACCGGCGGAGCCCTCGCGGTCCTGGCGGGCCGTCAAGACCTCGACATGGGGCAGCTCCAGTTGATCCGGTGCGCGGCGACCTGGCTGTCCCGCGCCCAGCGCAGCGACGGCGCGTTCGAGCGGGGACGAAGCCTGGAGGAGAACAACGCTGTGTTCCTGGCGGCGCCCCTTGGGCGGGCGTCCCCTCGATGGTAGCGGCGATAGCAACGGCTCCGGACGCCCCCACTGCTGGCCTGTCAGGTCTTCAGGTCTCACCGGGAGATGATGCACCGGAGGTGATCAACGCTCCGAACGGACTCTCGTATCGCCCGCTGCCGTCAGGCGGGTCGCGCGGGTTCGTCCCCCAGGGCTCGGATCGCAAAATCGATTGCGGTGATCAGGCGCTCCAGGTCGTGGCCGGCGCGCTCCCGCACCCGCAGGCCGAGTACTGTCGTGAACAGCGATTCCACGGCTCCGTCGATGTCGAGATCGGTGGACAGTTCGCCTCGCTCCCGTCCCTCAGCCAGTACCGCATGCAGGGCCTGCCGGGTGACCGTGAACGCAGCCTCGGTCCGCTCTTGGACCTGGGCGTCAGTGGTGCCGAGTTCGGTGGCGGTGTTGATCACGAAGCAGCCGCGGCCGGCCTCGCCGGCGGCCGGGCAGGTCACCAGCCACAGCATCCATTCCCGCAGCACCTCACGAACTGGGCGGTCACTCGCGTCCAGACGACGGCGGGCCTGCGTGGACTCGGTGGCCCGATAGTGGTCGAGCGCGCGCAGGAAGAGCGTGTGCTTGTCCGTGAACGTCCGATACAGGCTGCTGGGCGTGAGCTTCAGCTCGTCACCCAGGTCGCGGACCGAAGTGGCGTGGTAACCGCGCCGCCAGAACAGCTCGGTCGCCGCGGTGACCGCGTTCTCCTCGTCGAACTGCCGTGGACGTGCCATGAGTTCACCTTACCCGACTTGTGGAGCGTTCGCTCCCATACTAGGGTCCCGGTTCGGGAGCGATCGCTCCCGAATTGCTGGAGGAGGATCCGTTGACGACCGCAAAACAGACCCCCACCCGGACACAGGAACCAGGGACGCCGGATCAGAGCCGCTGGATGGCGGTGGCCGTGGTGACGCTGGGCACCTTCCTGCTGGTGACCGCCGAGCAACTACCGATCGGTCTGCTGACCTCGGTGGGGTCCGCGCTGTCGGTCTCCGAAGGAACGGCAGGACTGATGGTGACGGTGCCCAGCATCGTCGCCGGGTTCGCGGCACCGCTGGTCCCGATGGTCGTCGGGGCGCTGGACCGACGCATCCTGCTGCTCGGGCTGATGACCCTGATGACCGTCGCGAACCTGGGTTCTGCCCTGGCGCCGAACTTTGCGGTGCTGGTGGGCTCCCGAGTGCTGGTCGGCATCGCGGTGGGCGGCTTCTGGGCGGTTGCCGCCGGCCTGGCGGTCCGGCTCGTCGCGCCTGCGGACGTGCCACGCGCCACCGCGATCATCTTCGGCGGCGTCGGAGCCGCGAACGTGTTCGGCGTCCCGCTCGGTACCCTGATCGGTGACCTGACCGGTTGGCGCATCGCTTTCAGCGCGCTCAGCGCCCTGGCGCTGGTGACCCTGATCGCCCTGCTTGCGGTACTGCCGCGGCTGGTCGCCTCCCAGACCATCCGCCCCAGCTTGCTGATGCAGCAGCTCCGCAACCCGGGCGTACGCGTCGGCATCATCGCGACGGGGCTCCTCGTGTTCGGACACTTCGCCGCTTACACATTCGTCAGCCCGGCGCTGCAGGACTTGTCAGGGATCGAAGAGCGCTATGTCGGTCCGCTGCTGTTCGGGTTCGGTGCAGCCGGAATGATCGGCAACTTCGTCGCCGGTGCGGCGCTCTCACGCCGCGTGCACCGCAGCGTGCTGGCCATCGCCGTGGCCATGACGGCCGCGATGCCGCTCTTCCTGCTACTGGGCCGGACCGCGATCGGCGGCGCCATCCTGCTGATCGTCTGGGGTCTCGCCTTCGGCGGCGTGTCCGTCGGCCTCCAGACCTGGATGATCAAAGCCGCTCCGCAGGCGGTGGAAGCGGCCTCCTCGCTGTGGGTGGCGGTGTTCAACCTGGCCATCGGCTTTGGCGCGCTGGCCGGCGGCATCATCGTCGACACGCTGACGCTCCAAGGCGCGCTCTGGCTCGGCGGCGCCTGCTCCCTGCTCGCCGCCCTGGCGATCTGGACCGCCCGTACCAATGACGCCGTGCGCTGACCGAGATCCACTCGGGTTGCCCGGGCGTCGGAGAGGGAATTCCGGTGCCCGGGCAGCCCGCACATCCAACGGCCCGCTCCGGCCAGCCGTGGCCGCCACCACCGGCACACGCCTGCCGGCCCTGCACCACCGCTCCGGCTTCACCGCCGCCCACCACGCCGCCAGCACCGCCTTGGGCGGCAGTCCCACACCAGCCGCCGCCTGGCCGCACACCGGACCTGCCGACCTGGCGCTTCTGACGGTGCTGGACCGCGCCGCCCTGCTCGCGGGCGCTCCCCCACTGCGCCGGCGGCCCGGTCGAGCATCCGGCGCACGCCCTCACCGTCCACCTGCACGCCCTCAGTGGCCCGGTCGGCGTTGCTGAGCCAGATCGCTGCCGGCCCGGTCAGCCCAGCCGCCGTCTCCTGACTCCTGCAAGTCATGGCCTGGCGCCTACACCCGGAAAAGGGAGGCACCCCAGCCGACCGCCCCCACCTCACGCCCGCCGTTGCCCGCCCCGCGCCCGAACAGCAACCCGCCGCGGTAACCGCCGTATGGCAGGCCGCGCTCACCACCGACTGGCCGCCCGGCGCGCTCGCCGGCGCCGGCAGGTTCGCCCACCTCGGCCTCGACGACAATGTGCCCTGGCCCCGGCCCGAGCCAGCGCCGAGCACACCCCGCCTCGCACGCCCGGCACCACCGCCGAACGCACGGCCGCCCACCCCGGCAGCCGGGACGCGCGCTTGCTGACCGCCGTCCCGTCGCCCGGCCTGCGGGCGTGGGGGCCTCCTACCGTCCTTGCCCCACGCCCGCGCCCTGCTCGAGGCCGCCGCGGCGCTCACCGGCCCCCGCACCGAGGCGGTCACGCAATCGCTAGAGGCGCTGATCAACGCCGAGGAGGTGGACGTCGCCCAGATACCGACAGCGACTGACTGACGCATCCGACGCCGCGCGGCCGACAACTACCGCGCAGCAGCAGAGTCCTCCCCGTCGGCCAAGCGCTCGCGCTGCCCCGGCGCCGACGGCATCCCGTCAGGGTTTCTGCTTCGTCTCGTCGTCCGGCCTTGTTTTGGCGTGCTTGGGGAGTTCGGCGCCGGGGCGCTGGAGGTACCACTCGATGAAGTGGCGGACGACGGCGGACCGGTCGCTGCCGACGGGGACGGCGGCCGCGAAGTCGCTCCAGAGTTCGTCGGGGATGCCGCGCAGGACGCGTTGCTTGTGCTTGTGGCGGTGCTGCTTGCGGCGCTCTTCGGGTGAAGGCATGAGCGCATCCTCTCAGGTGGCTTGCCACCAGTCAAAGGATCTGTCACCGTGGTGGCAAGCCACCGATAGAGTGTCCCTGACACAAAGGAGGAAGCACATGAGCCCGCCGACACCCACGAAGGCCCAGCGCGCCGCCCTCGACCTGATCGCCTCCGGTGGCGTGTACCGCTGGGAGCGCAGTACCTCCTCCTACGTCACCACCCCGGACGGTGTGACCATCTCCAAGGTGACCGTGAGCGCGCTGGTGCGCAACGGCTGGGCCCGGTACGGCGATACCACAGCAGGTATCAGGCGGCCGCTGCTGATCACCGACGCCGGCCGCGCACAGCTCCCCGACACCGCCGAGGAGAAGTGAATGGTCGCAACAAAGCCCTCGGGGTCGTGGCGGCTGGCCACCCCGTCACCCGACGGCCCCCTCTGCAAGCCCTATCGTTCCGAATCTGCGGTCCTGGACGCCGTCGCGCGGGAAAAGAAGCTGACCGACGCCGAGGAGATCACGATCGAGACGTGGGCGGACGGCCGCTGGAGCGTCTGGATCCGCTGGGTACGAACCGGCAGCAGCACATGGCACGCCGAATAGGCAGGACCGCGACCATGGAAGCGGTCCTTGCCGACCTTCAGGGAGTGGGCTTCGCGGTGGCCGTGGTGCTCCTGCGGCTGCCGGAGACGGCCATCCCTGAAGTCCCGCCGCCGCGCCGGACTGCACCACCCGTACCACCTTCGACCGCATCCTGGAGGCATTGGCATGAGCGTCAACTACTACGCATTTGGCCCATCTGGCGGAGAGCTGGATGGCGAGGGACTGCACATCGGACAGGCCGCAGGCAGCTTCCGGTTCCTGCTGCGGGCCCACCCCGACAGGGGCCTTACGAGCTTCGCCGAATGGAAGAACTCCCTGTTCCGGAAGGACGTCACGATCCGAGCCGAGTCCGGCTACGAGGTCAGCGCCCAGGACATGGAGATGCTCATCCTCCAGCGCCAGGACCGTGCAGGCCGGCCGCTGCGGGCACGCTTCGGAATCCGCGGCCCTTCCCGGCCCGGCCAAATCCGCGACGCCGAGGGCTATGAACTGTACGACGGCGAATTCTGCTGAGCACAATCCCGGAAACGCAGGGAGATCCCCTGATCGCCGACATGACCCGCTTCCTGTTCGGACAGGTGGCTGGTGTCGTCCAGCAATGCGTCAGCGATCAGCTCACAGCCTCGGGCGACCTCGGCTTGCCAGGTAGCCGTCGCCTCGTCGAGCCCTCGGTCAGGCTGAAGCGGCGATGGCCCCTACCCCACTGAACCGAGGGCCAGCGCCGTTCCGCCGGGCTCCCGCGGGCAGTGCCTCGGCGGCCGCCCACGCGGCCCGGTTATCAGGCGGGGTGTCCTTCCACTGACCGGAGGCGAAGGTGGCGATGGCGTCCAGATCGAGGGGGCCGCGGACGTCCCAGCGCAGCTTGGTGGACACCTACCGCACGACGTAGCGGCAGCGGGCGCCGGGCAGCGGCGGCAGCCCGCCCGTTCGGGTGATCCAAACGACGCGAGACCGATGACTTGCGTGCTGTCGGGTGCACGCCATCCGCCGAACAAGCGGCGGCCGCACGCGTGTGTTCGCAAGCCGACCACGTGGACGCCTCGCCGCGGCCCGCGCGGCCGCCTACGAGCCGCACTTGGCCACCGTCCTGCAGAGTCGCGCGAACATGCTCGCCCGAGACGGACGCCATGACGAGGCCCTCACCGTCGTGCAGGAGGCACCGGCCGTCTGCCGGCGCCTGTCCCGCGGCCCCGCCAGGGCCTTCGCCTGCGACCTGAGTCTCGCCCTGACGGCGGTGGGCCAGGTGCACCACAGGGCCGGTGACCCGGGCCGCCGTGGCACAGGGCAAGCAGGCCGTCGCTGTCCTGCGCAACCCGGCGGCCGACAACCCCGCCACCCACGAGCCTCTCCTCGCACACACACTGCACACCCTCGGTAACTGACTCGCGGACACCGGGCAGGACGCAGCCGCCCTCGCAGTCCAGCGAGAAGCGGTACACGCCGTCGCACGCCTGGCCGAGCGAGACACCAGGCCTTCGCCCCGGACTTCGGCCGGGTGCTTGTGCGTCTCGACCGTCGCCTGGCCCGGGCAGCGGAAGCCCTCACCCCGCCCGTCGCGCCCTGTCCCTGCGCCATGAGTACGGAGGAGACAGAACCCGCCATCGATGCCCTGGCCGCCGAAGCCCTCTCCTGCTGCCGCGGTACGGCTGGTGATGACGGGCGCCTTCGAGGCAGCACGCGCCGCGGATCCCACGCCCTCGACCTGTGCCGACGCCGGGCGGCGCAGGCCCCCCGGACACCTTCCTGCCCCTTCTTGCCGTAACGCTCGAACGCTCCTCCGTGGCCCGCCTGCTCATGGAACAGCCCGCCACCGACGTAACGGCGGCGGCCGACGAAGCAGTTGCCCTCTTCGAACGCCTCGCCGCCGACCAGCCCAGCGCGTTCACCGACCGCCTTCGCGCAGCACGACAGTCCACAGCCGACCTCCGCCATCGTCTGCTGCACAGCCCCGGCCACCTATGGCGCGCCTTTCACCCCTTACGCCACCATGACGACGTAGCGTCACAGTACGGCGCCCCGGCTCTCCCGGACTGTCTCCCGTCCCGCGTGCGGCGACTGCCAGGCATGTCACCGCACGCATCCGAAAAGCGATGCCTGCTTCGGAGTGGAGACGGAGCCAAGGAGTGGTTCTGGTCGGTCGCCTCTACACGCCTGGGGCGTCGAGTTCTAATTCGCCTCCCGCTTGCGCCTGAGCCGCTGAGTCTGGGCGGTGCCGGCCATGGCGTAGGGATCGAGCTCCCTGGCGAAGTCGTCAGCAGGAGATCAGGCCGCGGGGCATGTCTTGATCCGTACCACCTCAGTACCGCTGTCGTTGTGCCGCAACGCCCAGTTTTCCAGTGCCGTGCGGCAGGCGTGGTCCAGGTGGTCCACCGCGGTCAGGTCCAGCTCTATCGGCCGGTCCTTGGGCATGGCCTCCAGCGTTTGCAGGATGTGCGGGATCCGCAGGAACGTGGCGTTACCGGCGAGCGTCACCAGCAGTCGATTGCCGGGCAGCTCCTGCACATCGATGTGTACACGGGAGGTGTCCCAGGCGGACTTGACCACTGCGAGGACAAGGCCGAGCACTACGCCTTCGAACATGTTGGTCACGACGATGGTGAGTGCCGTGGCGGCAAGGACGACGGCCTCGCCGCGGTGGCTGCGAGCGAGCGGGATGATCTCTTTGACGGGGATGAGCTTGCAGCCCGCGTGTATCAGGACACCGGCGAGCGCCGCCAGCGGGATGATGCCGAGTGCGGCGGGTAGCAGCACAGCAAACAGCAACAGCCACGCCCCATGCAGGATCCGCGACAGCGGGGTGCGGGCCCCGGAACGGACGTTGGCGGAGCTGCGGACGATGACCGCGGTCAGCGGCAGTGCTCCGAGTACACCGCACACCGTGTTGCCGACGCCCTGAGCGGTGAGTTCCTTGTCGTAGTGGGTGCGTGGGCCGTTGTGCATGCGGTCCACGGCGGCCGCGCTGAACAGCGACTCGGCCGAGGCGATCAGGGTGAACGCCAGGACGGTGCCGAGCACCGCCACGCTGCCGAAATCCGCCAAGCTTCCGAGACTGGGCGGCTCTATGGCGTCAGTGATGCCGCGTACCGTCACCTTTGCGACGTCCAGGCTCAGTGCGGCTATGGCGGTGGTGACCAGGGCGACGGCGGCCAGAGGCGCGGGTACCAGCTTTGCGGCTGCGGGCAGCTTCGGCCACAGCACGAGCACGGCGATCGTGCCGAGACCCACCGCTGTTGCGGTCAGGGAGGCGGTGCTGTCCAAAGTGTCGGTGAGCAGCTCGGGCAGCCCGGCTATCTTGTCAACCCCGGAGCGGGGTTGTTGGGCCTCGGCCAGGGTGTAAAGCTGACCGAGAATCAGCACAAGTCCGATGCCGGCCAGCATGCCCTGCACGACGGAGACGGATATCGCGCGGAACCAGCGGCCGCAGCGCAGGAGGCCGAGGGTGATCTGGAGCGCGCCGGTGAGCAACACGATGGCGCCGAGCATGCTAAGCCCGAACTCTTGCACCGCCTCGAAGACGAGCACGGTCAAACCGGCGGCGGGCCCGCTGACTTGGATGGCGCTGCCCGGCAGGCAGCCGACGACCAGACCGCCGACGATGCCGGTGATCAGGCCCAGTTCGGCCGGAACGCCGGATGCCACGGCCACACCGACGCACAGCGGTACGGCGACGAGGAAGACGACGAGTGAGGCGAGGATGTCCTGGCGCAGGACACCGGGATCACGCAGGGGGCGGTAGTAGGAGAGGAAGGAGTACATGAGGGGGAGTCCTGTCGTGGGAGCGGACCGGACGATGAGGCGTGCGGGCCCTACGGGGGGCCGAAAGCCGCACGGGCCGTCGGACGACGGGCGGGTGGAGGCGGTGAAGGTGTGACCTCGTGACAGCAGTCGTGCAGGCTGAGGGTGCGCCCCTGGCGTCCCGCATGCTCACGCAGGGATACGCGCGCAGCTTCTCCGTGCGAGCACGTGGGACTGAACGGTCTCAGGTACGCCGGGTGAGGCCGGGGTGTGGGAGCGCACGGGGCCACTCAGCGCTGCGGAGTGGCCCGGCCAGTCAGCACGGTTAGCACCGCCGGGAAATCGTCTGTCTGCCAGACGCCCGCGCGGTGCAGTGCACTGGGCCGCAGTCGATGTCACAGACTTTGAGCGTGCACATTGCGTACTTGGCGGTGGCCGCTTGGCTCATCGGGTGGCTGTCGTGGTCGGCGGATGAGTAAGAGGGGGACACCGTTACTTGCCGTGCGGACTTTTGAAAGCTGACCAGGGCGTGCCTCTGTGATGAGCGGCGGAACGACGCGAGGATCCAAGCACAGGACGAACAGAGCTCGGGGGAATTGTCTGACCTCACGGCTTCGACTACTTCGTGTTCCGGGGGCCCGCTAGGCATGCCATGGCGAACGGAGGGGCGTGGTCGATCAGTGTCTTCAAGTGGCCTGCCTCCTGCGCTTTTCAGCGGTGTCGGGAACACGGCGTGCTCGAGTCGGCGATGACGGCTGGACGCCGGTAGACCGCCACAGCCGGTGCTCTCGCAGGGCACGATGTGGACGGCTACCATGCCCTACTTTGCCAGCACATTAAGGTGCCGAGCTAGAGCAAATTTTTGCCAAAGGATTGGTAACGTGCACGCCGACCAGGAAGGCCAGCAATCCGACAACCGCCGAACAGGGGCTGCGTAAAGGCCGAGCGGAAACTGTGGACGGTCGCAAATTTTCCGCTCGATAGTGTGATGAAAGTGTGCCCCCTGTGGAGAGACGGCTGTCCAAGAAAACCACGCCGAGGTCCGCGCCAAACCGGGTGCACGTCCTGACCGCCGACAGCCTCACCGCGGCACCTCGGCGGTCCGGTGGAAGACGAGGTTGCCGTGCCGACCGCCGCGCCAGGCCGCACGCGTAGTCGTCGGCGTGGATGGCGCAAAGCCGCCCTTGTCCCCAGATGACCTGGAGGACAGGGGCAGCTTCCTTGCGTCTGACGCCTTATCAAGACGCGCTGCAACGTGCGTCATGCGTGCGTCACGCGCGTTGGCCGTGCGTCATGATATCGCCCACAGCGCCCACAGCGCACACCATGCACACCAGACGAAAACGCAGGTCAGCGGACTCAAAGATCGCGACGCATGCAGCTGATGGGTCATGGGGAAGACGTCGACTTTCAACAGCGACCTTCGAAAGGGAGCCAGGCTCAGGCAGCGTCAGATTCAAGCCTTGCGCTCATCCGCTCGGCGCCACGCTTCTGCGCTGCCCTCACTGGCAGCCACCCACGCGCCCTGGGCATCGCCTCAGATGAGATGACGTCCCGCGCCACCACAGCCCGCCGTGACGGCACCTCCTGGGGAGAATCTGGAGAGTTTCGGCGGTGCTGGGGAGCAGGCGCGGAGAACCGACCGCGTAACACAAGGCCAGGGTCTTGGTGCGGTCCGGTGGTGTCGGCCGCCGTTCAATCCCGGTCGTCGGGTCACCGTTGATCCAGCCCTGGCGCCGCCGCCAGTTCGGCCAGCTCCTCCGGCAGTGCCGGGGCGTCGATCGCGGCGAGGGGAAAGACGGGCGGCTTCGCGCCCCGGCGGGCGGGTCCGGCCGACGCCGGTTCGCCGGTTCGCCGGTGAGCATCCCCCTCACGTCGTCAGCGAGATCCGGTAGATCCACGCGGAGGACTTCGCGATGCCCGCGCCGGTTAGGCAGCGCTCGACCGCTGCCGTGTACGACGAGGGCCGATTGGACAGAGGCACCACCCGGGCATGACAGCCAAAGCGCACCCCCGGCCCCGAGTTCAGTCACTTGCTCGATACAGGCCGTAATGTTCCCAGTAGGGGCTCTACTGCAGTAAAGCGGCATTTACCGCAGCATTGGCGCTTGCACGTGTTCTCGATCTAGGCTGCGTCGGTTCGGGCCGCTCGCGGCGGTCCCATCCGTGGAGAGGAAAGCCGATGACCGAGCAGGCTTCCACCCACCCGGCGCCGGGGCGGCGTCCCGAGGTGGTCCCCGATTCCGGTGTGGAGACGGCCCGGATGGCGGCGGTGCGCCGTTACGACATCCTCGACACACCGCCCGACGGCGCGTTCGACCGGGTTGCCGCGCTGGCCGCTCGCCTCTTCGACGTCCCTGTGGCCACGGTCACGATCGTCGACAGCGACCGCATCTGGTTCAAGGCGGCTCACGGCCTCGAAGGCGTCAAGGAGATTGGCCGCGACCCGGGCCTGTGCGGCTCGGCGATTCTGCGCGATGACGCCCTGGTGATCCCCGACACCCTCCGTGACCCCTTGGCGGCGGACAACCCGCTAGTCGCCGGGGAGATGGGCGTACGCTTTTATGCCGCCGCGCCGATCATCACCCCCGACGGCCACCGGTTGGGCACCGTGAACATCCTGGACACCAAGCCCCGCTCCATCACCGATGATGACGTCGCCACTCTGTCCGATCTGGCCGCCATTGTGCTGGACGAGATGGAACTGCGGCTGTCGGCGATGAACGCTCTGCGCCAGGAGCAGGAGCGGCGGGCGGCCGAGAGCCGCCACGCTGAAACCGAGCGGGCGCGTGCCGAGGCGGAACGTGCGGCGCGCCAGCAGGCGGAGAAGGACAAGGCCGCTATCGCGGCGTTCGCCTCCACGCTCCAGCGCACTCTGCTGCCTCCGGCGCTGCCCGTGGTCCCCGGACTGGAGCTCGCCTGCCACTACCGCACCGCCTCCGCGCATGACGTCGGCGGTGACTTCTACGACGTGTTCCCCGTCGATCAGGGTCGGTGGGCATTCTTTCTCGGCGATGTGTGCGGCAAAGGCCCCGAGGCGGCGACCGTTACCGCCTTGGCCCGCCACACCCTGCGCGCCGCGGCCCAGATCAATCCGGACCCGGTCACCGTCCTGAACACGCTCAACACCGCCCTGCTCACGGACGTCACCGCCGGCAGTCGTTTCTGCACCGCCCTCGTCGGTCTGCTGACACCTCAGGAGGACGGTGGTTTCACCGTCATCCTCGCCACCGGCGGTCACCCGGCGGCCTATCACTTGCGCTCTGATGACAGCGGCCCGGTATGGGTCAAGGCGGTACGCCCCAGGGGCGGCATGCTCATCGGCGCCTTCCCCGGAGCACGTTTCGCCCAGAGCAGCTTCCGCCTGGCACCCGGAGAGGGCCTGTTCCTCTACACTGACGGGCTGACCGAAGCCCGTACCGCGCAGGGCGCCA
>NZ_JASCXL010000160.1:0-18578 GCF_030010595.1 Streptomyces sp. CC224B
GAGCCTCGTGCCTTTACACTGTTCCGCTCGCCTCGGCGTTTCGGTGGTTGCGGTGGGTGGGGGTGGGGGGGTGTGGTTTAGGAGGAGTTCGCTGGCGGCTTTGGCGGTGATGACGAGGTTGTCGCCTTCGGCGGTGATGGCGCCTTCGATGTTGAGTTGTTGTTCGAGGAGGTTGTTGGGGGTGAACAGGCCTTGGGCGCCGCAGCGTTCGCGGGCTTCGATGGCGATGGTGCGGGCTTGCCAGGTGGTGAAGGCTTTGGTGAGGGCGATGGTGCGTTCGATGTGGGGGCGTTGGTCGGGGGTGTGGTGGGTGTAGAGGTGAAGGACGTGGCGGTTGAGGAGGGTGAGGGCGTAGGCGGTGGCGAGGTGGGTGAGCAGGGGTTGGTGGTGGGTGCGGTGGGCGATGAGGGGGGTGGTGTGGCCGGGGCGGGGGCCGGTGATGTGGCGGTGGTGGGCGTAGGTGAGGGCGGTGGCCAGGGCGGTGCGGGCCATGCCGAGGGTGCCGGCGCTCATGCAGAGTTTGCCGAGGGTGACGCGGTTGAGGGTGCGCAGGAAGCGTTTGCGGGGGTTGCCGAGGGTGGTGGTGAGGTGGCCGTCGGGGCTCAGGCGGGTGTGGTCGGCTTCCAGGAGGGCGGTGCGGGGCAGGGGGATGTGGTGGAAGTGGGTGAGGCTGTGGTCGATGGTGGGGCCGGTGCGGGTGGGCAGGCGGCGGGTGGTGATGCCGGGCAGGGGGTGGCCGTGGTGGTCGGTGAGGGGGACGAGGAAGAGGTGGACGCCGTGGTCGTGGCCGTTGGCGATGAGGCGGGCGGCGACGAGGGCGGTTTTGGGTCCGCCGGTGGGGCTGGTGTTGGGCATGAATTTCTGGGCGCCCAGGGTGGGGGTGTTGAGGGTGAAGGTGTTGGTGGTGGGGTGGTGGTGGGCGGTGGTTTGCAGGTGGGCGGCGTCGTTGCCGTGTTCGAGTTCGGTGCACAGGAAGGTGCCGGTGCGGGTGAGGCGGGTGTAGGGGGTCAGGTCGCGGTGGTGGTGGTCGTGGTCGAGGAGGGTGCCTAAGAAGAGGTTGTAGTGGATGCTGGCCAGGGAGGTCAGGCCGCCGTCGAGGGCGCCGGTCCATTCGTGCAGGGCGGCCAGGCGTTCGGGGTCCTGGGCGAGGAGTTCGGGGGTGCCGGCGGCCTGGTTGAGCAGGTGCAGGCGCTGGTAGGAGCGGGTGATCTGCTGGTGGGGGGTCAGGTCGTAGCGGTCGCGGAACTCGGGGCGGGCGATCAGGCGGCGCCAGGGGCCGTGGATGCGTTCGCGGTCGGGGCCGTTGAAGAGCAGGTCGGTGAGGTGGGCGGTGGTCTCGGCGGCCTGCGCGGCCGCCGCAGCCTGAGCGGCCTGAGCGGCCTGAGCGGCCTGAGCGGCCTGAGCGGCCTGTGCGGCTGCTGCGGCCTGGGCGGCCTGTGCGGCCTGTGCGGTGTTCGCGTCTGCCGCGGGCTGAGTGGCCGTCGCGGGCTGGGCGGTCGTCGAGGCCTGGGTGTCGTTGGCGTTTGCTGCGGCTTGGGCAGCCTGCGCTTCCGCTGCGGCCTGGGTGGCCTGGGTGGTGTTGGCGTCCGCTGAGGTGCGGGTGTCTTGGGCGGGCTGGGGGGAGGCGGCTGCAAGACCGGTGGCCGTGTGTCCGGTGGCCGTGAGGGCTGCGGCGGCGGCCGCGAGATCGCTGGCTGTGAGGCCGGTTGTCGCGTCCGTGGGGCCGGTGGCCTCGCGGGGTGTGGCTGTGAGGTCGGTGGCCGTGTGTCCGGTGGCTGTGAGGGCGGTGGGTCCGTGATCGGCTGCTGTGTGTGTGGGGTTGGTGGCCGTACGGCCGGTGGCTGTGTCGGGTGTGCGGTATAGCGCTGTGTCGGGTGGCTGTCCGTAGGCCGTTGCTGTGTTGGGGGTGTGGGGGTCTGTCAGCGGGTGTGTGGTGGTTGTTTCGTGGTGCCAGGCGGTTTGTGCGGTGGTTGCGGCGTGGGTTACGGCGGCTGCGGCCTCGGCGTCCATGGCGGCGGCGAGTTGTGCGGTTGCTGCGATCTTCGCCTGCGCGGCCTGCGTCGCCTGTGCGGCCTGTGTGTCTTTGCCTGTGTCTGGTTGGGGTGTGGGGTGGGTGGGGGTGGGGGTGTTGTGGCGGGCTGCGGTGGTTGCGGCGTGGGTGAGTTGGGTGCGGGCGTGCCGGAGGGCGGGGGCTGCCAGGCGTTGCAGGGTGGCCTGGTCCGCGGTGGTGGTCGCCGGATGCGGGGCGGGGGCCTGGGGCGCGGTGGGCGCGCAGGCCCGGGGTGCGGGGGCGGGGGGTGGGGTGGGGGTGTGGGCGGTGGCGGCGTCGATGGCGGCTTGGGCGGCTGCTTGGGCGGCCTGGACGGCTTGGGTGGCTTCGGCGTTGACGGCGGCTGCGGCGGCCGCGGTGCGTGCCTCGATGATTCCGGCGGCTGCTGCGGCGGCGGTCGCGGTGGTCAGGGCCGGGGTGGGCAGCACCGGTGCAGATGCTGAGACCGGTCCCGCCGCCGAAACCGTCCCCGCCGCTGGGATCGCCCCCGCCGCCGAAACCGCCGTCCCCGCCGCCGCTCCCGCCGGGACCGTCGCCGGGGGTGAAGTCGCTCCGGTAGCCGGGGCCGCGTTCGGGGGTGGGGTCGTGTGCGCGGCCGGGGGCGGGGTTGTCTGTGTGCCGGAGCCGCTGGGGGGCTGGAAGTCCGTGCCGGGGCCGGAGGGGCCGGGCTGCGTGCCGGTGCCGGTTTGTGCCTGAGGGCTGGTCTGCGTCTGGGCCGGTGTGCCGGGGCTGCTGTGCTGTCCGTCGCGGCCGGGCTGCGTGCCCTGTACGCCGTGACTGTCCTGCGGGGTGTGGCCGGGTTGCCTGTCAGGGCCGGGCTGTCTGTCGGGGCCGGGCTGTGCGGTGGGGTGGGTGGGGGCGTCCGCGGCATCCTCCGCTGTGCCGGGCGCGTGGGGGTGGTGCGTGGCGTGCTCGGGGTCCGGGGTGGCGGGTGTGCCGCGGCCGGTGTTTTCGGTGGCGCCGGGGTGGGGCTGGGGGTCCGCGGCGGGCTGCGGGGAGCCGGGAGGAACGGCCGGAACGGTCTGATCGGTTGGAACGGTCAGCAGGGTCATAGGACCTCTCCGTACGTCGCCGAGTTCGAACGAGGACAGTTCGGTGGACTAAAGATACGGACCCCCCGGTTTCTTGTAAAACCTTCGATGGCACCCTTTCCGGCCCCTCGCCCCGCACCCGGGATGCTGTGTTTTACGGGGAGTTGGGGCCGGGTGCGGGCAGGTCACGGCCGGACGGAGCACGGGTGGGGGGTGGCTGGAAAAGGGCGTCAAAGCCGGGGCAGGACAGGGCAGTTGAGCCCCGCAGGGCGCCTGGAACCGGCCCCGGGCCGGCCGCACGGCCCGCCGGGGGCGCCCGCGGTCGGATTCCGGCCCCGCCGGACCCCGTTCCATACCCCGCGCCAGCCCGTTGCCCTGCGGCAGAGCCGGGCCCAGACCCCTGCGGCGCTCAACGAGGGCGCCCCCAGGGCGTTTTCCCGGGCCCCCGGGGCGTTGCCGGGGGCCCGGAACAGGGCCTGAGCAGACCCTGGGCAGGCCACGAGCAGGCCCTGAGCGGAGCCGGAACGGGCCCGGGGGGCCGGTTCTAGGGGGGCAGGCATCGGTCGCGGGCCCGTTCAGACTGCTCCCGGGCTCCTGCTGCGGGGCTGTTTCCCGGTGGGCCGGAGCCCGGCCCGGACCCCGGTTCGGGCCCGGGCCGGGAGCCGTCCTGGTGCTGCTCGGGGCCTGGTCGCAAGCCGCCCCGGCCCCGCTCAAGGCCGGCCCGGGACCTGGTCGGGAGCCGGAGGGGCACCGGAAGAGGGCTGGGGAGCTGCCGTGTGCCCTGGCCGGGGGTTGTTGTGGGGCCTGGGCGGGGCTGGTTGAGGGGGGTGTGGCTGGCTGGAGGCCGGGCCGGGTTGTGCCGGGTCGGGGCCGGGGCTGGGGGGTGGGGGTGGGGTTTGGGTTGGGGTGATCGGGGGCGTTGTCAAACCGCTTGCCTGGTTTTATTGTGGGGGTGTTCGCTCCCGGGTGTTGTCCGGGTGGTAGGTCAGGCTGTGACGGTCGTGCCGGTCGCGGTCCGGGTGGTGTGCCCTCGCGTTGTGTTTATGGCGTGTGGCGGGGTGGGCCGGTCCGGGCCGGGGGCTTGGGTGGCGGGGTCGGGGTGTGGTCTGCCGGCCTGGGTGGTGTTGGGGGCGGTGTTAGGCCCGTCTGGTTGTGGGCGAAGGAGGTACGGGGGTTTCGGAGGTGGTTTCGTGGCGCGGCAGGAGCGGGCGATTCGGACGCGGAAGGCGATCCTGGCGGCGGCGGCCGAGGTGTTTGACGATGTGGGGTATGAGGCTGCGACCATCTCCGAGATCCTGAAGCGCTCGGGGCTGACCAAGGGGGCGTTGTACTTTCATTTCGCTTCCAAGGAGGAGCTGGCGCAGGGGGTGCTGAATGAGCAGGTGGCCGCGTTGCCGCCGGTGCCCCGGCATGAGCTGAAGCTGCAGATGTCGATCGATGAGGCGGTGCTGCTGGCGCGGCTGCTGCAGAAGGGGACCGGGGATCCGATCGTGCAGGGCAGTATGCGCCTGACGGTGGAGCAGGGCGGTCCGAAGGACCTGCTGGACCGGCGGGTTCCGGTGGAGGGCTGGCTGGAGCACACCTCGGCGCTGTTCGAGCAGGCCAAGGCGGCCGGGGAGATCCTGCCGCATGTGGATCTGGCGCGGGTGGTGCGGGTGTTCGTGGCCGCGTTCACCGGGGTGCAGGTCCTGTCGGGGATTTTGACCGGGCGTGAGGACCTGCAGGAGCGGGTGCTGGACTTCTACAGTTACCTGATGTCGGCGATCGCCAGTCCCGGGGTGCTGGCCCGGCTGGACTTCACCCTCCAGCGCGGGGAGTGGGTGTATGCCGAGGCGATGCGCCTGCACCACGAACGCGAGAACACCGCCCCCGACAACTGACCCCCGCCCCCGGCAGCCCGGGCCCCCGGGCCTCCTCTGGCCTTCCGGGCGGCCTTGCCTGGCCGTCCCGTTCCCCGGCCGGTGACCGCTGAACGCCCCGTCATCCGGTGGGCGCTGCCCGCCCGTGCGGGCGGCGGACCCGGTCGGCGCCGGCGGCCGGCCGGGCCGTGTCCCCGAAGTCTGCGCACCTCCTGAGGCGGCGGGGCGGGGGAGGGGAGGGGTGTGGACCGGGGGGACTGCAAGGCCGCTGCAGGGCCGGGGCCGCAGGCGCGGCCCCGGGTTCCGGCCGTACCCGCCGCCTCAGCTGGCCCCTGTGCTCTGCGGGTCCTGAGGCCGCCCAGGGGGCTGCCGCTCTCTTCCGCTCGAAGACCCGCCGCGGGGGCTTGGGCGGTAAGCGCGGGGCCACGACCGCGGGGCCCGGACAAGCAGTCGCCGGGCCCGGCCCGGACCGGGCGGTGCGCACCCGCCGGGCAGGAACTTCACGGGCCCGCCGAGTTTTTTCCAACTCCATAGCGTGGCAGGGGCCTTGCAGTCTTCCCCCCCCGGGTTCCCGGGCGGGCCGTGAAGCCGCCGTGCCTGCGGGCCGGGGCTGTCTTGTGGCGGGGCGAGGGGGGTGTTGGTGGCACGTGTAGGTGTCGTTGGTCTTCAGGTCTTTGGCGTGGGGAGGTTTGCTGGTCTCCAGGGCGTCAGATCCGCCGGGCAGTCAGGCTGCGGAACCGACAGGCCAACCCGCGGCCGCAGGCAGGGGGAGGGGAGGGCAGAGCGCCGAAGCCGTGCAGGCTCCGGGTTCCGCCGGAGGGGGCGTCCGTGTGCGGGGCCGGGTTCCCGCGGGGCCCACAGCGCGCGCGAACCATCCAGGGTCTTTGGACCCGTAGGACCCCGGCCTGGATGCCGTGGCCCGCACTTTGCGCAGCCTTCGGCCCTCCAAGGGGCCGAGGGCCGGGGGCCGAAGGCCGGGGGGCCGTGGGCTGGGGGTGTAGCAGGGGGGTGTGGCGGTGGGTTCGTACCGTTCGCGGCCGGTGGCGTGGTGCCAGCGCCCGAGGGGAGGGGGAGCTGCGGCTTTCCCGCCGGCCGCTCCCGAGAGGGGGGTGCCTGGTGTGCTTCGTGCTTGTGCTCTTCGGCCGTGTCACGGCGGCCGGTCTCGTACGAGGGCCTGACGGCCTGCTGGGCCTGCCGAAACCGGGAGGTCTGCCGGGGCCCGGGAGGCCTGCTGGGCTCACCGGTTCGCCGGGTCTGCCGGTCCTGCGCGGGCCTGCCGGATCCGGCAGGTGATACCGGGCCTGCGCAACCTGCCGGGCCCGCTGGGCCGGCAGGTCTGCTGGCCCGCTGGACCTGACGGGCCTGCTGTGCCTGGTGGGTTTGGTGGTTGGTGTGTGCGTAAGGGTAGGTACTGCCGAGCGGACGGAGTGCGTTGATGGAGCTGACTGCTTGCCCGTATGCGTTGGATGTGCGGGGGCGTCATCATGCTGGTCAGGCCGAGTGGTTGGGGCGGCAGGGGCCGGCGGTGTCGGTGGAGTTGCCGGGGGGTGTGCCGGCCTGGGCGGTGGTCAAGGCCAGGTATGTCAAGCAGTTGCTGACCGATCCGCGGGTGTCGCGGGATCCGCGGCGGCACTGGCCGGCGTATACCGAGGGGCGGATCACGCCGCAGTGGCCGCTGTACACCTGGGTGCACAACGAGAACATGCTGACCGCCTACGGCCAGGAGCACCGCCGGTTGCGGCGGCTGGCGGCGGGGGCGTTCACCGCGCGGCGCACGGCGGCGATGCGGCCGCGGGTGCAGCGGTGTGCGGGGCAGTTGCTGGAGCAGCTGGCGGGTGCGGGTGCGGGGCAGGTGGTGGATCTGCGGGCGGGGTATGCGGATCTGCTGCCGACGCGGATCATCTGTGAGCTGTTCGGGGTGGCCGAGGAGGACCGGGACGAGTTGTGCGCGATGGTGCACACGGTCTTCGACACCACCGCCGGTGCCGAGCAGATGGCCGCGGCCAACGAGCGGGCCTTTGCGATGATGGCGCAGCTGGTGGCCGCCAAGCGGCGCCGGCCCGGTGATGACCTGACCAGTTCGCTGATCGAGGTCCGTGACCGGGGTGAGCAGCTGAGCGAGCCGGAGCTGCTGGGCACGCTGTATCTGCTGATCGCGGCCGGCCACGACACCGCGGCCACGCTCATCGTCAACGCCGCGGCCGCGTTGCTGGCCGATCCCGCTCAGCTCGGGCATGTGCGCGCCGGGCGGGCCGGGTGGGCCGATGTGGTGGCCGAGACGATGCGGCTGCGCAATCCCGCGGCCTATCCGCCGCTGCGCTTCGCGGTGGAGGACATCGACCTGGACGGGGTGCGCATCCGCAAGGGCGATGCGCTGCTGGTGTCCTTCGCCGCGGCCGGGCTGGAGACCGAGCGGGTGGGCCAGGACGCGGCCGTCTTCGATGTGCTGCGCGCCGACCGGGGCGATGAGCTGGGCTTCGGCTACGGGGTGCACCGCTGTCTGGGGGCGCCGCTGGCCCAGATGGAGGGGGAGGTCGCCCTGGCGCGGCTGTTCGAGCGCTTCCCCGACATCGCGCTGGCCCAGCCGGTGGAGAGCCTGAGCCCGGTGGAGTCCTTCATCATCAACGGCTACGACGCCCTGCCCGTCATCCTGCACCCCCAGCCCTGACCCGCCACCCCCACCCGCCCCCCCACACGCCCCTCGCGCCCCCGGGACTCCTGTGCCGGGCAGCAGCCGGGGGTGCGCCCCCGCCGCGCCCCGGTAGGAGGCACACCAAGCCCTGCGGCCCGCCCGGCCGCAGGGCTTTCCCACGCCCCGCCTGCCCTCCCTGTCCCGCACACCCCCACCCGCCTCGGACACCCCCACCCGCCCGCAGACCACACCCCCGGCCCCGGCCCTGGCCCCGGCTCTGGCTCCGGCTCCGGGCTGGGCTCCGGCCCCCGGCTCCGCTCCGGTCCTGGCCTCGGCTCTGTCCCAGCCGGGCTCCAGCTCGCTCCTCCCGGCCCGCCCCCGGCAGGGCTCCGCTTCCTCCGCTCCCGGCCCACGCCTCCTTTCCCCTTCCTCCTTCTTCTTCCTGCTCCTTGTGTTCGGCTGCGCCCGTGCCGCAGCCCCGTTGTCAGAGCGCCCGGAGCGGCCCGGCGTGGGTGGGGCCTGTCCGCCTTCCCGCTTCCCGCCCGGGGTGCTGCCCGCCGTGCCTGCTGCGCCCCGCCCCGCCTGGCCTTGCCCCGCGCGCTGCGGGCCGCAGGTCGCGGGCCGTCGGCCCGGTACGTCACGGCGGCATGGCCTGCTGCGCGCCTGCTGCCAACGGCCTGGGCTGCATGCTCTGTTGTGTGCCTGCCTGTACGGCGCTGCCCGCGGCCGGGGCCGCGGCGTACCTGCGGAGGGCCGGGGTGCGGGCCGGGGGCGCGGGCCGGGGCGTGGGCTGGGGGTGGGGTGGGGGTTTGGCCCTGAGATGGTTCAGGGGTGGTCCCCGATGCCAAGGCGGGTATCGCGCTGGTGGACTTGGTGCATGCGCCGAAACCCGTTGTCCGTGCTGTCTGTGCGTGTTCTCACCGCTCTTGCCGTTGCCGGGGGGCTGCTTGCTCTGGTGGTGATAGCCCCTGCCCCTGGCGGGGTGTCGCACCCGCCCTCGTCTGCGCGGGCCCGGCTGCAGGCGGCGGTGGAGGAGATGGTGCAGGAGGGCACTCCCGGTGTGGTGGCCCGGGTCGAGGGCGGGCGCGGGGGGTGGGGGGTGCGGGCGGGCGTGGGCGACCTGGCCACGGGCCGGGCGCGCGGCGCCGGGGAGAAGTTCCGCATAGCCAGCGTGAGCAAGCCCTTCACGGCCGTGGTCCTGCTGATGCTGCAGGCGCGCGGGCGGCTGTCACTGCAGGACAGCCTGGAGCGCTGGCTGCCGAAGGTGGTGCGCGCAAAGGGCTACCGTCCCCGCCACATCCGCCTGCGGCACCTGCTCAACCACACCAGCGGCATCTTCGACTACAACAGCGATCCCGCCTTCCGCGCCCGGTACGCGGGTGCCGCCTTCGACGGCAACCGCTTACGCACCTGGTCCCCGCGCCAGTTGGTGGACATCGCGCTGGCCCACCGGCCGCTCTTCCAGCCCGGGCAGGGCAGCAGGCCCGGCAGGCCGGGCCGGTGGGCCTACTCCGACACCAACTACGTCCTGGCGGGCATGGTCATCGAAAAGGCCGCCGGGACGACGTACAAGGACGCGCTCGAGCGCTACGTCATCAAGCCGCTCGGCCTGCGCGGCACCAGCGTGCCCGGCACCTCACCGGGGCTGCCCGCGCCGCACGCCCGGCACTACTCCACCCTGTCCGGGCAGGGGCCGCAGGCCACGGTGCGCGAGGTCACCGAGTTCAACCCGAGCGTGGCGTTCTCGGCCGGAGAGCTGATATCGACCGCCGCGGACGTCAACACCTTCATGACCAGGCTGCTGGCCGGCGAGCTGCTCCCGCCTGCCCAGCAGCGGCAACTGCTGGCGGCCGTGCCCGTCGACGGCGACCGGCAGCACGGCGGCCCGCACGACCTGTACGGCCTTGGCCTGCGCCGCTTTCATCTGGCCCGGCACTGCTGGGTCTGGGGCCACGGCGGCCTGCTGCCGGGCTCGGCCACCCGCGCGGTGGTCTCCGCCCGCGGAAAACGGGCGCTGACCTTGAACTCCAACGGCGACTGGGGCGCACAGCACCTGGAGGACGCCGCGGTACGCACCCAGTTCTGCCACCGCTGACACCCCCACCCCCCGGCCCCGGCCACGCCCGGCCTGTGCCACCGCACGGGCAGCCCGAGCCCGCACGGACAGCAAACCCCCCTGCCCCCTGGCCCCCTGACCCTGGCCCCCTGCACCCTGGCCCCCTGCACCCTGGCCCTCCGCGCTACTCCTGACCCCTGCATCCCTGGCGTCCTGCAACCGGCGCTCCTGCAGGCGCCTTCGTGCAAGGGGCCCAAAAGGCAGCAGGAGCTGCGGGGGAGGGGGGCCGGGGGCGCCGGAGGCATCGGGAGTGCCGGAGGTACCGGGGATGCCGAGGGCACTGGGGCGTTGAGGGTCGGGGGCGTCGGGGGCGACGGGGTGTCGAGGGTGGGGGAGCGGGGGTGGGGGGGCGTCCAGGTGTCCTGGCCGGGGGCTGGGGCTGATCGCGAGGCGGGCCCGAGCGGTTTTCGAGTACGCCGGTGGACGGTGGCGGGGGTGAGACAGGCGGAGGTGGGACACGTGCCGGATGAGGCCGCTTTGATCCAGGTCACGCGGGGCCGGGCGACGCAGGAGGAGCTGGCCGCGGTGGTGGTGACGCTCCTGTCGCTGCTCTCGGCGCACGACCGGGGCCCAGAACCGGACAACGGCCCGCCCGCCGCGGGCACGGGCCACGGCTGGGCCGCGGGCGCCTACCAGGCTCCTGAGAGCTGGACGGCGGCCGGCCCGGTGCCCTTGCGGCAGGGATGGTGACCAGCCATCTCCCCATCTCAAACACACAAACCGCACAGGCGGTTTGTTAGTATGCGGAGGTGGCACCCAGGTGGCCGTGCCTCCCTTGGCAACTCGCAGGAAAGGGGACCGTCATGACGACGGTGTTGGAGCCCGCCGCAACCGCCGCGACAACCGCACCCACCCCGGAGACCCCGGAGACCCCACAGGCCCCTGAGGCCCCAGGGGCCCGGGGGGCTGGGGCGGGGGATGCGCGGGGGCGGGTGGCGCAGCTGGCGGCGGTGCGGGCGCTGGCGCAGGGCGGGCCGGGGCAGCGGGCGACGGCCGCGCAGCACGCGCGGGGCAAGCTGACGGCGCGTGAGCGGATCGCGCTGCTGCTGGATGAGGGCTCCTTCCGGGAGGTGGAGCAGTTGCGCCGGCACCGGGCGGTGGGGTTCGGGCTTGAGGACAAGCGGCCCTACACCGACGGGGTGGTCACCGGCTGGGGCACGGTGGAGGGCCGCACGGTCTTCGTGTACGCGCACGACTTCCGCATCTTCGGCGGGGCGCTGGGCGAGGCGCACGCGGCCAAGATCCACAAGGTGATGGACATGGCGCTGGCGGCCGGGGCGCCGCTGGTGTCCCTCAACGACGGGGCCGGGGCGCGGATCCAGGAGGGGGTGGTGGCGCTGGCCGGCTACGGCGGGATCTTCCGGCGCAACACCCGCGCCTCGGGGGTGATCCCGCAGATCTCGGTGATGCTGGGCCCGTGCGCGGGCGGCGCGGCCTACAGCCCGGCGCTGAGCGACTTCGTGTTCATGGTCCGTGAGAGCGCGCAGATGTTCATCACCGGCCCCGAGGTGGTGCGCGCGGTCACCGGCGAGGAGATCTCGCACAACGGCCTGGGCGGCGCGGACGTGCACGCCGAGACCTCCGGGGTGTGCCACTTCGCCTACGACGACGAGGAGACCTGCCTGGCCGAGGTGCGCTACCTGCTGTCCCTGCTGCCGGCCAACAACCGCACCCCGCCCCCCGCGGCGGTGTGCACCGACCCCGCCGACCGCACCTGCCCGCGCCTGGTGGACCTGGTGCCGGCCGACACCAGCCGCCCCTACGACATGGCCGCGGTGATCGCCGAGATCGTCGACGACGGCGAGGTGCTGGAGGTCCACGAGCGCTTCGCCCGCAACATCATCTGCGCGCTGGCCCGCCTGGACGGCCAGGTGGTGGGCATCGTCGCCAACCAGCCCCAGGTCCTGGCCGGGGTGCTGGACATCGAGGCCTCGGAGAAGGCCGCCCGCTTCGTGCAGATGTGCGACGCCTTCCACATCCCCCTGCTGACCCTGCTGGACGTGCCCGGCTTCCTGCCCGGCGTCGACCAGGAGCACGGCGGCATCATCCGCCACGGCGCCAAACTGCTGTACGCGTACTGCAACGCCACCGTGCCGCGCATCTCGCTGGTCCTGCGCAAGGCCTACGGCGGCGCCTACATCGTCATGGACAGCCAGTCCATCGGCGCCGACCTCACCTACGCCTGGCCCACCAACGAGATCGCGGTGATGGGCGCCGAGGGCGCCGCCAACGTCGTCTTCCGCCGCCAGATCGCCGCCGCCGAGGACCCCGAGGCCACCCGCGAGCGCCTGATCGAGGAATACCGCCAGGCCCTGATGCACCCCTACTACGCCGCCGAACGCGGCCTGGTCGACGACGTCATCGACCCCGCCCGCACCCGCGAAGTCCTCATCGGCGCCCTGGCCATGCTGCGCAGCAAACACGCCGACCTGCCCGCCCGCAAACACGGCAACCCACCCCAGTAGACCCGCAACCCGACCCCGGCACCCGCCCGCACCACCCGCCCCCGGACACCCGCCCGCACCACCCCTCCACCCCCCACCGGCACCACCACGCCAGGGCCCAGGCCCACCCCGGGCCCGCCAGGCCCACCAGATCCGCCCGGCCCGCCCGGCAGGCCGGGTCCGCCAGGCGGCCCCAGGGGCCGCCGGTGACCTGGCAGAGCGGGAGGTGCGGGGGACACCAGGAGAGCCGGGGGGCGGAGGAACCGGCACTCTCCCCGGCGGTGCACGGCATCCGCCTACGGGACAAGCCCCCACGACCAGGAGAACCACCATGGTGCAGCAAGCGCGCGCCGCGCGCACCCGCCGGCTGCTGATGCGGGCGGCCGCCCAGACCTTCGCCGAAGAAGGCTTCCAGGCGGCCTCCTTGAGCACCATCAGCCGCCGCGCCCAGGTCAGCAGCGGCGCCCTGCACTTCCACTTCGAGAGCAAACACGTCCTGGCCCAGGCCGTGGAAGAGGTCGCCGCCGACACCCTGGCCCGCATCACCGGCCAGGCCGGCCGCGCCCCGGTCAGCCGCCTGCAGCGCCTGGTCGACGCCACCCACCAGCTCATGAGCGCCCTGGAGGAGGACGTGGTGGTCCGCGCCGGCTTCGAACTGGCCGGCACCACCCCGCGCCGCGGCGAGGCGGTGGACCTGCGCGGCCGCTGGCAGTGCTGGGTGGAGGACCTGCTGCACGCCGCCGCGGACGGCGAACTGGCCCCCGACGTGGCCCCCGCCGAGGCCTCCATGGCCGTCCTGGCCGCCACCGTCGGCTTCGAAGTCCTCGGCAGCGCCAACCCCAAATGGGTCTCGCGCACCACCGTCAACCACTACTGGGAACTCATGCTGCCCCGCCTGGCCCCCCGGCACGCCCTGCCCGCCCTCACCCCCTACGGCACCTCCCACACCACCCCCCACCCGGACACCACCCCCCGCCCGGACACCACCCCCCGCCCGGACACCGGCTCCCGCCCGGGCGCCGCAGCCGGCTCCGGCCGGGAGGCCGCACCCTGCCGCTGCCAGAAAACCGACTGATTCCGCTGTTCTGCCCGCCCGTCCGGCGCTCCGCCTGTACCGTCGCCCGCAGGCCCGGACGAAACCCCGCCCCGCCCCCGAACACCAGGCCAGACGTGCCCCGTTGGGACTGCCGGGGCCGCAGGGCGGCGGAGGATGCGGGGGCGTGGGCCGGGCGGGGCCGGGGGACCCGGACAAGATTTAGAAACCATCCATGCGGTTTCATATTGACAAACCGCGTGGACTGTTTTTGAATTCTGGGTGAGAGACCGCCCCGCGGGCGGCGGCATCCACGGGACAGGGGAGACGCTGTGGACATCAACGTACTCGGCGCGCTGGCGATTTCGGAGCACGGGGTGTCCGTCACGCCGACCGCTCCCAAGCCCCGCCAGGTGCTGGCACTGCTGGCGCTGCACGCCGACCGCGTGGTCCCGCTGTCCGCCCTGACCGAGGAGCTGTGGGCCACCACCCCGCCGCGCAGCGCCCGTACCACGCTGCAGACCTACGTCCTGCAGTTGCGCGAGCTCATCGCCCGGGCCCTGCGCCAGGACCCGCCCGGCGTTCCGGCCGGGCCGGGCGGCAGGTGCTCGGCCAAGGACGTGCTGGTGACCACCCCGGGCGGCTACCTGCTCGCCGGCGGCCAGGGGCGGCACGACGTCAAGGAGTTCGAGCACCTGGCGGGCACCGGCTACCGGGCCATGGACGCCGGGGACTTTTCCGGCGCCGCCCGCCGGCTGCGCGAGGCGCTGGCCCTGTGGAGCGGGGACGCGCTGGCCGACGTACCGGCCGGCAGCCAGCTCACGGTGGAGATCAGGCGGCTCAACGAAAGCCGTCTGTGCGCGCTGGACCAGCGCATCGAGGCCGACTTGCGCCTGGGGCGCCACCGCGAACTGCTCGCCGAGCTGACCGTCCTGGTCAACCGCCACCGCACCCATGAGAACCTGCACGCCCAGTTCATGCTGGCGCTGCACCGCTCGGGCCGGCGCGGCGAGGCCCTGGAGGCCTACCAGAAACTGCGCGCCACGCTGGTACGCGAACTCGGCCTGGAGCCGTCGGTGGCCCTGCGGCGCCTGCAGCACTCCATCTTGCTGGCCAGCCCCGAATCCACCGCCCCCGCCCCCGCCGCCGGCCCGGCCCCCGAGCGCCTGGCCCCGGCCGTCTGACCCCCTGGGCCACCCGCCCCGCGCCCCGCACGGCCCGGCCGCCCCACCACCGCGCGCCCCCGTGCCCCGCTGCCCCGCCCAGCCGTGCCCGGGCCCCCAACTGCCGGGCCGGACACGGCAACCAGCCCGCGGCCGCGTACCACCCAGGGCCGCGACAGGGCCCGGTGCCGTGACAGGACCCGGGGCGTGAGCGGGCCGGGGCGGGAGGCGAGGGCCCGGCGGCACGTACCGGTACGGCCGGTCCACCACCGCCCGGCCGCCGGTGGCACCACCCCGGCGGCCGGGGGACAACTGCACAGCCGCCCAGGCCACGGCGCCCGGCGCCCGGTGTCCGGCCCGCGCCCCCGGGCAGGGCGCGCGAACGCCCCGGCCGCCAGGCCCCGGCCCGCCGCCAGGCCCCGGCCCCGCGCCCCCGGCCGCTCCCGCCCCGCCCGGGCCACCGGCCGCCGCAGCCCCCAGAGGCCAGTACCAACAACCGCAAGACCACCCGACGGTGGAGCCACCGGCCGCCAGAAGCCGGAGCGGGAGCACAAGCACAAGCGGGAGCAGAAGCGGGGGCGGGGGGCGGAAGCAGAAGCAGAAGCGGGAGCGGAAGCAGAGGGAAAAAGGTGAAGAGCGGCGGGCGGCTTTTCTTTCCGGCAAAGGGAAGAACCCGCCGTGGTTTTGCCATAGGAAACATGTGCGGGCCGGTGGCGGTGCTTTCGCCGCCCGGGGCAGCGGGCGGGTGCGGCGGAAGGAATGAGGACGCAGGGACCGGAAGCCGTCTTGAGGGCTGCTCGAGAAGAACGGGGATGCCGCACGACGGCCGTTAATGTGCTCGCGATGACGGCATCAGCCACTGAAGAGAACCCGACGGAGTGCGGAGGAAACCCGTGGAGATTCAGGTTCTGGGTCCGTTGAGTGCCAACGTCAACGGGGGATCGATCGTTCCGACAGCGGGCAAGCCGCGGCAGATACTGTCCCTGCTGGCCCTCTCGCCGGGCCGGCTGGTGCCCGTGCCCGTCTTGATGGAGGAGATCTGGGGCATGCAGCCGCCCCAGAGCGCGCTGACCACCTTACAGACCTACATCCTGCAGCTGCGCCGGCGCCTTGGCACCGCGATGGGCCCCGACGCCCCCGGCAGCGCCAAGGACGTGCTGGCCACCCGCCACGGCGGCTACCTGATGCAGATACCGGCCCAGAGCGTGGACGTGTACCACTACGAACACCTGGTCATCCAGGGCCGCGGCGCCTTCGAGGCCGGAAACGACGCGGCCTCGGCCGACCACTTCCGCCGGGCGCTGGCCCTGTGGCGCGGGCCCACCCTGGTGGACGTCACCACCGGACCGATCCTGGAGATCGAGGTGATGCGCCTGGAGGAGAGCCGCCTGGGCACCCTGGAGCGGCGTATCGACGCCGACCTGCGCCTTGGCCGGCACTCCGAACTCATCGCCGAGCTGACCGAGCTGACCGCCCGCTACCCCCAGCACGAGGGCCTGCACTCCCAGGCCATGGTGGCGCTGTACCGCTCGGGCCGGCAGGCCTCGGCCCTGGACATCTACCGCCGCCTGCGGGCCCGTCTGATCGACGAGCTTGGCGTGGAGCCCTCGCCGCAGGTGCAGCGCCTGCACCAGGCCATGCTCGCCGTCGACCCCCAGCTGGACGTCGCCGCCGGCCCCCGGCGCGGCTCCACCTTCGACCTCTACGCCGCCTGACCCCCGCCCCCCCGCCACCCGCCCCGGGGCCGGGCCGTCCGCCAGAGCGTGAACTGCCCCGAGCACCCACCCCGTGGTGCTCGAGCCGGACTCGAGAGGAGCTCAGGCACGCATCAAGCCGTGTGAGCAACCGTTGGGTGACCGCTAAACGCATGTGTGCGGACCTTGATGACCAACACGACGACTGCTGCCGCCCGGGCAGACAAGCCCCGCCCCGCGCCGCACACGGCGGCCGGGCGGCACGGTCCCAAGAGAAGGTGGTGCCGGTGTCGGGCGAGCGTGTTCACCGGATATCGCACGCAGTCGACGTGGCCGCGCCCGCGGGCGTGGTCTACGCGCTGGTCGCCGACCCGGTGCGGTGGCCGCTGTACTTCCCCGCGAACGTGCACGTGGAGCAGCTCGACTACGACGGCACCCAGGAGCGCCTGCGCATGTGGGTGCTCGCCGACGGGCAGGTCAGGTCTTGGATCTCCAGCCGGGTGCAGGACGCCGCCCGCCGCACCGTCACCTACCAACAGGACCTGCTGATGGAGCCGGCCGCCTCGATGGGCGGCACCTGGACCATCACCGAAGACGGCCCCCAGCGCTGCCGCCTGCACCTGGAGCACGCCTTCAGCGCCGTGGGGGACCGCCCCGAGAGCGTGGCCTGGCTCACCCGCGCCACCTCGGCCAACGCCCGCGCCGACCTGGACAGCCTGCGCACCGTGGCCCAGCGCTTCGGCCGCCTGGACGCCCTGACGCTGTCCTTCGAGGAGTCCTTGCGCGTCAACGGCCCCCCCGAACTCCTCTACAGCTTCCTCTACGACGTCCTCAACTGGAGCACCCGCCTGCCGCATGTGGCCGGCGTGGAGGTGGACGAGCCCCGGGCCGGCATCCAGAACGTCACCATGCAGGTCCACCGGCCCCCCACCCCCGCCCCCGCCACCGCTGCTCCCGCCCCTGCCGCTGCTGTTCGTACCGTGCGCTCGGTGCGGGTGTGCTTCCCCCACGCCCAGCGCATCGTCTTCAAGGAACTCGATCCCGGCGGGCTGCTGGCCGCCCACCGCGGGGAGTGGTCGGTGCTGCCCGACCCCGGTGGGGTCACCGTCAGCGCCCAGCACCACGTCGTCCTGCGCGAGGACGCCCTGCCCCCCGCGGCCGGCCCGGCCCACCTGCGCAGCACCGACGCCCCCCGCAGCGCCCGCGCGGCCCGGCGCGAGCACGAGGCGCTCACACAGGTACGCCGCCAGGTTTGCCAGGAGCTGGGCCGCGA
The DNA here is from genome assembly GCF_030010595.1 of Streptomyces sp. CC224B. Taxonomy (NCBI): domain Bacteria; kingdom Bacillati; phylum Actinomycetota; class Actinomycetes; order Kitasatosporales; family Streptomycetaceae; genus Streptomyces; species Streptomyces sp. CC224B. The sequence goes on from NZ_JASCXL010000160.1 coordinate 17,296, forward strand.
CAGCCGCAGCGTGCTGCAAGCGGCCCGCGCCCACGCCGAGTCGGCAATACGCGCCTACGCCCTGCCCCGCTGACCCCCACACCCCGCCGGGGGAGGGGTGGTTGAGGGTGTGTCAGGGCGGCGTCAGCGCCGTGTGGGCGCGCGCACCATACTCGACCTCTGCGCTGGTGCAAGCCGCCCCCGCGCGGGGGCGGCCCGCAGGGCAAGGCAGCCGCGGCACCGGCCGCCAGGGCAGGCCATGGGAGAGGAGGACGGGGCCGGCACCACCGGGCCGCCGCGACATCCGCGGCGGCAGGCGATGGGCCACGGGCCCCGCAGAGCCGATGAGCGACAACCGCACCGCGGCGCACCGGCCGCTGAACGCCGTACTGCACCCCGGCACCCCCGCCGGCACCCACACCAGCCAGGCCCGCCCGCCCACCTTGGACCTGCACGGCCTGCTCGACCCGGTGCTGCTGGAGGCCGCCCTGGCCCACCTGGCCACCGCAGCGCCCGGCGCCCGCACCCGCCCCCACATCCGCCGCCACGGCCCCGCCCACCACACCCTGTACCTGGAGGGCGGCTACCCGCTGGGCGCCCTGGCCGACCTGCTGAGCACCCCCCACCCCGCCCCCGACCGGGCGAACTGGCCGCACCTGCCCCAGTACAGCGAGCCCACCGCCCTGCAGCAGCACCTGCTCGCCGACATCGCCGCCCACCCCCACCACCAGGTCGCCCAGCTCACCTGGCGCTGGCACGGCCCCCTGGACACCGCCCGCTTCACCGCCGCCTGGCAGGCCGTCTTCGACCGCGAAAGCGTGCTGCGCACCGCCATCGTCCCCGGCCCCGGCCTGCGCCCGCGCCTGGCCGTGCACGCCCACGCCCGCCCCGCCGTCCAGCGCCACCCCCACACCGCCTGGACCCGCCAGGCACTGGCCGAGCACGAACGCCGCCACGGCTTCGACCCCACCCGCCCCGGCCTGCTGCGCGCCGCCCTGCTCGACGGCGCCCCCCAGCCCCCGGCCGCCGGCCACGGCCCCACCGCCCCCACCGAGGTCCTGCTGACCTACCACCGCGCCCTGCTGGACGCCTGGAGCGTGCGCGTGCTGCTGCGCGCCTTCTACTGCGCCTACCTCACCGGCACCCTGCCCGGCGGCGAACGCCGCCCCGACCTGCGCGACTACCAGCGCTGGCTCACCGCCCAGGACACCCGCGCCGCCCAGGACCTGTGGACCACCCGCACCCCGCCCCCCGCCCCTTCCGCCCCGCCCGCGCCAGGGCCGGCCATGGCGCGCCCGGCCCCG
>NZ_JASCXL010000161.1:0-17837 GCF_030010595.1 Streptomyces sp. CC224B
CCAGCCCGTACACCGCCCCGGGCACGCGCATGTACCGCACCGGCGACCTCGCCCGCTGGCGCCCCGACGGCACCCTCGACTACCAGGGCCGCACCGACGCCCAGGTCAAGATCCGCGGCTTCCGCATCGAGCTGGGGGACATCGACACCGCCCTGACCGCCTGCACCGGCGTCACCCAGGCCGTCACCGTCGTCCACCAGCACGGCGACACCAAACGCCTCGTCGCCTACGTCACCGGGGCCACCGGTGACGGCGGCTCCGGCGCCGGTGCCGGCGTCGACATCGAGGTCGTACGCGGGGAACTGGCCGCGCTCCTGCCCGAGTTCATGATCCCGTCCCTGGTCGTCCCCCTCGACGCCTTCCCCCTCACCCCCAACGGCAAGGTCGACCGCCGCGCCCTGCCCGCGCCCGTCCCACCCGCCACCACCGGCACCGGACGGCCCCCCGCCCCCGGCGCGGAGACCGCCCTCGTCCACGCCTTCGCCCACGCCCTCGGCCTGGACCACGTCGACGTCACCGACAACTTCTTCGACCTCGGCGGCGACAGCATCCTCGCCCTGCGCGCCATCTCCCACGCCCGCCAGGCCGGGTTCACCCTCACCGCCCGCGACCTCTTCACCCACCGCACCCCCGAAACCCTCGCCCCCCACACCACCCCCCACATCCCGGACGAGTCCGTGCCGCTCGACGTACCGCTGATCGAGCTGGACGACGACGAGTTCGCCGCGCTGGAGGTCGAGCTGGACCTCGACCTCGACCTCGCGGAGTTCGCCATGGAAGCCGACCTCGACGCCGAAGGGCCGGACGCGGCCCCCGTGGAAGCAGGGAACTGAACGATGACCAACGTCCGGAAGCTCCCCAAGGGCATCGAGGACCTGCTGCCGCTGACCCCGCTGCAGGAGGGGTTCCTGCTGGTGGCCACGCAGGACGGCCCCGACGGCACCGACGTCTACGCGACCCAGATCCGCCTCGACCTCCGGGGCCCGCTGGACACCGCGGCCCTGCGCGCCGCGGCCGGGGCGCTGCTCGCCCGGCACAGCGGGCTGCGGGCGGGCTTCCGGCACGAGGGCCTGAAGCGCCCCGTCCAGCTCGTGCACGCCCGGGTCGCGCCGGTGGTCGAGGAGTTCGACCTCACCGGCCGGCCCGAGGGCGAGCGCGAGGCCGAGGCCGCCCGGCTGGCCGCCGCCGACCGCGCCCGCGGCTTCGACCTGCGCCGGCCGCCGCTGCTGCGGTTCGCGGTGCTGCGCCTCGGCCCGGACCGGTACCGGCTCGTGCTCACCGCGCACCACATCCTGTGGGACGGCTGGTCCGTGCCCGTGCTGCTGACCGAGCTGTTCACGCTGTACGCCGGGGACGGCGCCGCGCTGCCGCCCGCCGTGCCCTTCCGCTCCTTCCTCGCCTGGCGCGCCGCCCAGGACCGCGACGCCGCCGAGGCGGCGTGGACGCGGGCGCTGGCCGGGCTCGACGAGCCGACGCTGTACGCGCCGGGCGCCGCCGACCTGCCGCCGGTGCTCCAGGAGGAGGCGCGGGCCGAGGTCCCGGCGGCGGTGGTGGAGCGCCTCGCCGCGCTCGGCCGCCCGCACGGCGTCACCCTCAACACCACGGTCCAGTACGCGTGGGCGCTGCTGCTGTCCCGGCTCACCGGCCGCACCGACGTGGTCCTCGGCGGCACCGTCTCGGGCCGCCCGCCGGAGCTCCCGGGCGTCGAGCGCATGGTCGGCATGCTCCTGAACACCCTCCCGGTGCGGGTCCGCGTCGACGACCGGGAGCCGCCCCTGGCCGCGCTGACCCGGCTCCAGGCCGAGCAGGCCGCGCTCCTCGACCACCACCACCTGGGGCTGCCCGAGATCCAGCGGGCCGCGGGCGGCGGCCCGCTGTTCGACACCACCACGGTGTTCCAGAACTTTCCCGTCGACCGCGAGGCGCTGGCCGCGCCCCTGGCCGGCAGCGGGCTGCGCCTGGACGGGTACGGCGTCGAGGACTCCACGCACTACCCGCTGCGCCTCGCCGCGACCCTGGACGGCGGCGGCCTCGACCTGCGCCTCGGCCACCGCCCGGACGTGGTCACCGCCGAGCAGGCCCGCGTGCTGCTGCGGCGCCTCGTCCGCGTGCTCGAAGCCGTCGCGGACGGCCCCGGCACCCCGAGCGGCACCATCGACGTCCTCGGGCCCGAGGAGCGCGAGCAGCTCCTGGCCACGTGGAACGACACGGCGGCCCCGCTGCCCGGAACCACGCTGATCGCCCGCTTCGAGGAGCGAGTCGACCGGACGCCGGACACCACCGCCGTCGTCTTCGAGGGCGCCGCGCTCAGCTACCGCGAACTCGACGCGCGCGCGAACCGCCTCGCCCGGCGGCTGCTCGCCGAGGGCGCGGGCCCGGACCGCCTGGTGGCGGTGGCGGTGCCCCGCAGCCTGGACCTGGTGGTCGCGCTGTACGCGGTCCTGAAGACCGGCGCCGCGTACCTGCCCGTGGACCCGGACTACCCGGCGGCGCGCATCGAGCAGATCCTGGAGGACGGCCGCCCGGTGTGCACGCTCACCACGGCCGCGACCGCCGCCGCGCTGCCCGCCGACGGCCCCGTGCTGCACCTGGACGCCCTGGACCTGTCGGCGTACGCGGACGGGCGGCTCACCGGCGGCGAGCGGCGCCCGGCGACCCCCGCCGACACCGCGTACGTCATCTTCACGTCGGGGTCGACGGGCCGCCCCAAGGGCGTGGCCGTGCCGCACCGCGGCATCGTCAACCGCCTGGCCTGGATGCAGGACCGCTACCGGCTCACCGCGGGCGAGCGCGTGCTGCAGAAGACGCCCGCCGGGTTCGACGTGTCCGTGTGGGAGTTCTTCTGGCCGCTCCTGGAGGGCGCCACGCTCGTCGTGGCCCGGCCCGAGGGCCACCGCGACCCCGCCTACCTCGCCGGTCTGATCCAGCGCGAGCGTGTCACCACCGTGCACTTCGTGCCGTCCATGCTGGCCGCGTTCCTCGCCGAGCCCGCGGCGGCCCGCTGCACCGGCCTGCGCCGGGTGGTGTGCAGCGGCGAGGCGCTCTCCCCGGAGACGCAGCGGCAGTTCTTCCTGACGCTGCCGGACGTGGAGCTGCACAACCTGTACGGGCCCACCGAGGCGTCCGTGGACATCACGGCCTGGCAGTGCCGCCCGGCGGACGGCACCGCGTCCGTGCCGATCGGCGCGCCCATCGCCAACAGCCAGGTGTTCGTGCTCGACGCGGCGCTGCGCCCGGTGCCCGTCGGCGTCACCGGCGAGCTGTACCTCGCCGGAGCGGGCCTGGCCCGCGGCTACCTGGGGCGCCCCGCCCTGACCGCCGAGCGCTTCACCGCCAGCCCGTACACCGCCCCGGGCACGCGCATGTACCGCACCGGCGACCTCGCCCGCTGGCGCCCCGACGGCACCCTCGACTACCAGGGCCGCACCGACGCCCAGGTCAAGATCCGCGGCTTCCGCATCGAACTCGGCGACATCGACACCGCCCTGACCGCCTGCACCGGCGTCACCCAGGCCGTCACCGTCGTCCACCAGCACGGCGACACCAAACGCCTCGTCGCCTACGTCACCGGCCCTGACGCCGACCCGGAGACCGTACGCGCCCAACTGGCCGCACAGCTGCCGGAGTTCATGGTGCCCTCCACGATCATCCGGCTCGACGCCCTCCCCCTGACCCCCAACGGCAAGATCGACCGGCGTGCCCTGCCCGCACCCGCCCAACCCGCCACCACCGGCACCGGACGGCTCCCCGCCCCCGGCGCCGAGACCGCCCTCGTCCACGCCTTCGCCCACGCCCTCGGCCTGGATCACGTCGACGTCACCGACAACTTCTTCGACCTCGGCGGCGACAGCATCCTCGCCCTCCGTGTCATCTCCCACGCCCGCCAGGCCGGATTCAGCCTCACCGCCCGCGACGTCTTTACCCACCGCACCCCCGAAACCCTCGCCCCCCACACCACGCCCGTCACGGACGGCACGCCCGTCGAGGCGCCCGGCGCGGGGCTCGGCCGGGCGCCGCTCACCCCGCTGGCGCTGGCCCTGGTCGAGGGCGGGACCTCCTTCGCCGGGTTCCACCAGGCCGTCCTCGTCGAACTTCCTCAGGACAGCGGCCCGTTGGGCGACGAGGTGCTCGTGGCGGCGCTGCGGGACCTCGTCGACCGGCACGACCTGCTGCGGGCCCGCCTCGTCCACGACGAGGCCGGGCACGCGTACGACATCCCGGCACCGGGGACCGTCGACCCTGGCCCCTGGCTCACCCGCGTCCGGCTCGACCCCGGTGCCGACCCGGACACCACGCTCACCGGTGTCGCCGAGGCGGCCCGCGACCGGCTCGACCCCGCCCGGGGCGTGACGCTCCAGGCCGTCCGCCTCACCGGCCCGCCCGACGGAACACCGGACCGGCTCCTGCTCTGTGTGCACCACCTGATGGTCGACGGGGTGTCCTGGCGCGCCCTGCTGCCCGACCTGGCCGAGGCGCTGCGGGCCCGGGCCGCCGGAACCGCCCCAGACCTCGCGCCCGTCCCGGTGTCCTACCGCACCTGGGCGCGCGACGCCCACCGCAGGGCCCGCGCGGGCGCCCACCGGGACCACGCCGGCCACTGGGCCGCGGTGCTCGGCACGGCCGAACCGCTGCTCGGCGCCCGGCCGCTCGACCCGGCCCGCGACACCGCGGCCACCGCTTCGCACCTGCGCGTGGTGGTGCCCGCCGAGGTCGCCGACGACCTGCTGGGGCCGGTGGCCGCCGCGTTCCACGCCGGGCCCGACGCCATGCTGCTCACCGCGCTCGCCCGCGCCGTCACCGCCTGGCGGGAACGCACCGGGGCCGCGGCCGGGGACGACGCGGTGCTCGTGGACGTCGAGAGCCACGGCCGGGACGGCGCGTACGACCTGGCGCGCACGGTCGGCTGGTTCACCGACGTGCACCCGGTGCGGCTGACCGCGGCCGGGCCCGACCCGGCGCGGGCCGTCAAGCGGGTCAAGGAGCAGCTCCGCGCGGCCCCCGCCGCCGGGTTCGGGGCGCTGCGCCGGCTCGACCCCGAGACCCGCGACGCCCTGGCGGCCCTGCCCGCGCCGCAGATCCTCTTCAACTACCTGGGCCGCGTCGGTGAGCAGAGCGCGGGCGGCCTGCGCCTGGTGGCCACCGACGCCCTGCCGCACGGCGCCGATCCCGCGATGGCGGTCCGCCACGCCCTGGAGGTGAACGTCCAGGCCCGCCCCACCGGGCGCGGCACCGAGCTGCACGCGGTGTGGACCACGCCGGCCGGTGTCCTCACGCCCGCCGATGCGGCGGAGCTGGCCGCGCTGTGGACGGACGCGCTGCGCGACCTCGCCGCCCTGGCCGGGAAGCCCGGCGCGGGCGGGCGCACCCCCGGCGACCTGCCGCTCGTCGCCCTGTCCCAGGAGGAGATCGAGCACGTGGAGGCCCTGGTGCCCGCGGCGGAGGACATCCTGCCCGTCACGGCGCTCCAGGAGGGCTTCCTCTTCCACGCCGCCGAAGCCGGCCAGGACGGGGACGCGGGCGTCGACGTCTACACCACGCAGGTCCGCCTCGACCTGGAGGGCGCCCTGGACGCGGCCGCCCTGCTCACCGCGAGCGAGCGCCTGGTCGCCCGGCACCCGGCGCTGCGCGCGGGCTACCACCACCTGGACTCGGGCCCGGCCGTGCAGGTCGTCCACCGCGAGGTCCTGGTGCCGTTCTCCGAGTGCGACCTGTCGCACCTCGCCGAGGACGCGCGGCTGAAGGAGGCCGACCGGATCGCGGCGCACGAGCGCGTGCGCCGCTTCGACCTGACCCGGCCGCCGCTGCTGCGGCTCGTGCTGCTCCGCTTCGGCCCCGGGCGCCACCGCCTGATCCTGACCGGGCACCACATCGCCTGGGACGGCTGGTCGACGCCGCTGCTCGTCGAGGAGTTGTTCGCCCTGTGGTCGGACCCCGCCGGCCGGGGCCTGCCGCGGCCGGTGCCGCACCGGGCCCACCTGGAGTGGCTCGCCGGGCGCGGGGCCCGGGACGCCGAGGCCGCCTGGGCGGAGCACCTGCGCGGGCTCGCCGGGCCGCTGCTGATCGCGCCGGAGGCCGCGGAGCTGCCCGCGCGGCTCCAGGAGCAGGTGGTGCGCGAGCTGGACGCGGACCTGGTGCGCCGCGTCACCGAGCCGCTGCGCTCCCACGGCGTGACCCTGAACACCGTGGTGGAGACGGCCTGGGCGCTGGTCCTGGCCCGGGCGACCGGGCGCGACGACGTCGTCTTCGGCACCACGGTGTCGGGCCGTCCGCCGGAGCTGCCGGGCGCGGACCGGATGGTCGGGCTCTTCGTCAACACCGTTCCGGTGCGCGTGCGACTGCACAGCGACGACACGCTCCTTGAGACGCTGTGCCGGGTCCAGGAGGAGCAGACGGGCCTGCTCGGCCACCAGCACCTCGGCCTGGCCCAGGTGCAGCGGATCGCGGGCACGGGCCAGCTCTTCGACACCACCACGATGCTCGTGAACTACCCCTACGACCTTGACGAACTGTCAGCGCGGCTGCGGGGCCCGCGGCTCACCGGCATCGGCGTCGACGACGCCACGCACTATCCGCTGCGGCTCGTCGCGGTGCCCGAGGCCGGCGGCGGCCTGACCGTACGCCTCGGCTACCGCCCGGATATTTGCTCTCGCAACACAGTGGAGGACTACCTCGACCGTACGGTTTCGGCCTTCCGGGCCCTGGCCGACGATCTGACGGCCCGGGTGCACCAGGTCGATTTGCTGGGCGGCGAGGAGAAAACGACGCTGCTCATGCAGTGGGGAGGCTACTGAGCAGTCACATGGGCGGGGTCCCGGCCCGGGACCCCGCCCGGTTCCCGCACGTGACACTCGGCCACCCGAGATCACGAGAAGATGAACCCTGGCTGTGGGTTTCCCCGGCTTCTTTGCACTCGCCGTCGCGGATCACGCAGAATGACGGCGAGATCTGGAGGCTAGGGGAGCCTCAGGGGGGAGGTCTTCGTGTCGTGCTCGCTGTCCTTCGGCCTGCTCGGACCGCTGGAGGTGCACGCGGACGGGCACCGCGTACCCATCGGCAGCGCGCGGCAACGGGCGGTCCTGGTGATGCTGCTGCTCCACCGCGACCGCGTGGTCTCCGTGAGCACGCTCATCGCCGCGGTGTGGCCGGACGAGCCACCGGCCACGGCCCGCAACCAGATCGCCATCTGCGTCGCCGCCCTGCGCAAGACCTTCCGTGAGACGGCGGGCGTCACCGACCTCATCCACACCGTCCACCCCGGCTACCGCCTCGACGCCTCCGGCCACCGCGTCGACGTCGGCGAACTGTCCGACGCCCTCGCCGAGGCCCGCCGGGCGGCGGCCGACGAGCGGCTGGCCGCGGCCGCCTGCCACTTCGAGCGGGCCCTGTCCCTGTGGCGCGGCACCGCCCTGGACGGCCTGTCGGGCGGCGGCATCGACCACGAGACCGCCCGCCTCGCCGAGTCCTGGCTGAGCCTCAACGAGGAGTACGCGGCCGTCCTGCTGCGCCTCGGCGAGCACCGGGCGGTGGTGGTCAGGCTCACCGCGTTCGTCGCCGAGCACCCGCTGCGGGAGGAGGCCCGGCTGCTGCTGATGCGCGCCCACCACCTCGCCGGCCAGCGGGCCGAGGCGCTGGAGGTGTACCGGCAGGGGCGGCGCGCCCTCGCCGAGGAGCTCGGCATCGAGCCGGGCGCCGCGCTGCGGGAGCTGCACAACCGGATCCTCCAGGACACCGCGGGCCGGGACACGGCCGGGCCCGCCCGTCAGGTGCCCGCGCAGGCGGCGTCCGGCGCGGCCCCGGGCGGCGCCGCCCCCGCCTACGCCACCGGCACCACCCTGGCCGCCACCGGCTTGCTGGAGCCCGAGCCCGCGTGGGCCGCCCGCGCCGTCCCGGCCCAGCTCCCGCTGCCGCCCGCGTCGTTCACCGCCCGCGCCCGCGAGATCGAGGCCCTGGACGGCCTGCTGCCGGGGCGCCGCAAGCCGGGCACGGTCGGCATCGCGGTCGTCTCCGGGCGCGGCGGCGTCGGCAAGAGCTCGCTGGCGGTGTACTGGGCGAACCGCGTCGCCGACCAGTTCCCCGACGGCCAGCTCTTCATCGACGTCCGCGGCTACCACGAGCACGACCAGCCCGTGACGCCCACGTCCGTCCTCGACCAGAGCCTGCGGGCGCTCGGCGTGCCCAGCGCCCACATCCCCGCCACGCTGCCCGAGTGCGCGGCGCTGTACCGCAGCATGCTCGACGGCAAGCGCATCCTCGTCGTCCTGGACGACGTCAGCTCCTACGCGCAGGTCAAGACGTTGCTGCCGGGCCTCGGCGACTGCTGCGTCCTGATCACGGGACGGGACTCGCTCGACGAGCTGACCGCCGAGTTCGCGGCCCTGCGCATCGACCTCAAGGGCCTCGGGCGGAGCGAGGCCGTCGACATGCTCACCGCCGCCGTCGGGCCCGAGCGCGTACGGGCCGAACCGGACGAGGCCGCCCAGCTCGCCGACCTCTGCGACCGGCTGCCGCTGGCCCTGCGCATCGCGGCCACCCGGCTCGCCACCCGCCCGCACTGGACGCTGCGCCACCTGGTCACGCAACTGGAGGACCGGCGCCGCCGCCTGGACATGCTCAGCCCCAACGACGGCGGGGTGCGGGCCAGCTTCTGGATGAGCTACCGCGAACTGCCCACGTCCGCCGCCCGGCTGTACCGCCTCCTCGGCCTGCTCACCGCGCCGGACTTCGCCGCCTGGACCGGCGCGGCGCTGCTCGGCGTCGGCCCGCACGAGGCCGAGGAGCTGATCGAACAGCTGGTGGAGGCCCAGCTCCTGGAGGTCTGCCCGGTCCGCCCCGGGCGGCCCACCCGCTACCGCTTCCAGGACCTGCTGCGGCTGTACGCGGTGGAGCGCTCGGCCGTCGAGGACCCGGCGGCAGCCCGGGAGGCCGCCCTGGACCGGGTCTTCACCGCCGCCGCGGGCCTCGCCGCGGCCGCGCACGAGAAGCTGTACGGCAAGGGGGCGGTCACCGCGGGACGCCAGGCGCCGCTCCCCGCCGACCTGTGGCTGCACGGGCTGCTCGCCGACCCGCTGGAGTGGTTCGACGCGGAGCGCGAGACGCTCGTCGCCCTGGTCACGCACGCCGCCCAGACCGGCCGCGCGGAGCACGCCTGGAGCCTGGCCGCGTACACGGTGCCGCTCTTCGAGACGCGCAACTACCACGAGGACTGGCAGCGCACCGCCGACAGCGCGCTCGCCGCGAGCCGCCGGGCGGGCGACGCCCTGGGCGAGGGCACCATGCTGCGCTCGCTGGGCACCCTCGCCATCTACCGCCGCCGCTACCCGGAGGCGCAGGCCCTGCTGACCGACGCCCTGCGGGTCCTGGACGGCGTCGGCGACCAGCAGGGCCTGGCCATGGTGCTGCGCAACCTCGCGCTGTGCTCCCGCTTCCACGGCGACCTGGCCATGGCGGCCCGGCACTGCGGCGACGCCCTGGAGGCCTTCGCCCGCACCGACGACCTCTCCGGCCGGGCCCATGCCCTGGGGCTGCTCGCCCAGATCGAGCTGGAGCGCGGCGACAGCGAGCGCGGCATCGAGCTGTGCCGCAAGGCCGTCGAGGCCAGCGACGAGGCCGGGTCGCCGCGCGGCAAGGCGCAGAACATCTACCGCCTGGCCGAGGCACTGCTGTGCGTCGGCGTGCCGCAGCAGGCCGAGGACGCCTGCCGGAACGTGATCGCGCTGACCCGCCGCCAGGGCGACCGGCTCGGCGAGGTGTACGGCCTGCGCGCGCTGGGCGAGGCCCTGTGGCGGCAGAACCTCCCCTACAAGGCGGAGGCCGCGCTCACCGAGGCCCTCGCCGCGTCCGAAGGCCTGGGAGATACGTTTCTCCAGGCGCGGATCGAGACCGACCTGGCCTGCGCCGAGGCCCTGCGGGGCGACCGGCGGGCGGCGCAGCGGCTGCGCCGGGCCCACGAGTCCTTCGGCCGGCTCGCCGCGCCGTCCTGGCAGCAGCGCACCGAGCGGCTCCTGCGCGCGCTGTCCGCCGACGGGAGCGAGCCGCGCCCGGCCGCGCTCACCCGGGCCCTGGAGACCACGAGCGGCTGACACCCGCCCGCCCGGCGGGCCGGGAGCCGCAGCCCGGGGGCCGCGCCCCTACGTCCACGGCAGGTCCTTGGGCCCCCACGGACGTACGCCTAAGTCCACGGCAGGTCCTTCGGATCCCACGGCGCAGCTCCCCCTTTGCCTGACTTCACGACAGTTCTTTCCGCCCCCGCTCCCGTACGCCTAGGTCCACGGCAGGTCGCCGAGCGCCCGGGGCGCGGACAGCGCCGCGTCGGCGTCCGCGCCCACCTGCGCCGACACCGACGCCGGTGCCACCGTCCAGGGCAGGTCGCCGAGGCGCGCTTCCTTGGCCCCCGCCGACCCGCCGAGCAGCAGGACATGCGCACAGGCCGCACCGACAAGGACGGTCAGGATGGTACGAGGCTTGTTCATGCCGAGGTCTCCTCACTGGCGGACCGCCCCCCTCCGAGACGATCATGAAGGAACCTACGGGGCCCGGCTGTCTCCCCGATTTCCCACCGCTTTCATCGCTCTTTCGCCACCCCACATCGTCCCCACATCACCGTGACAAGGGCGTGAAAGCCCAGGTCGTTAGCGTCGGGCACTCGCGTATATCCAATGGGGGGGACATGCCGAGCAGGCTGCACGAAAGACCTCAGACGACGGCGGTGACCGGCAAGGCCGCGCTGCTGCACCGGGCGGTGCCCGGTGTCATCGGGGCACCGGGGCTCAGGACCGCGCTGGCCGCCGTCACGGCGAGGGCCCCGGAGCCCGCCGTCACGCCGAGCCTGGAGTTCCGCCTGCTCGGCCCGGTGCGGGTCAGCCACGGGGGCTGCGCCGTGCCCCTGTCCGGCTCGAAGATCCACACGGTGCTCGCGGCGCTGCTCCTCGCCCGCGGCCGGGCCGTCTCCGACAGCCGGCTGAGCGCCGTGCTGTGGGGCCACACCCCGCCGTCCACGCTCAACTCGCAGATCTACACGTACATCTCGCGGCTGCGGAAGCGCCTCGGCCCCGGCGTCGACATCGCCCGGCAGGGCCCGGGCTATGTGCTGAACGCGCCCGCGTGCCGCGTGGACGTGTTCGAGTTCGAGGAGCTCAGCGGCGAGGGGCGGCGCGCGCTGCGGCAGGGGGACTACGCCCTGGCCGGCACGCTCCTCACCCAGGCGCTCGACCTGTGGCAGGGCGAGCCGCTGGAGAACGTCACCGAGCACCTGCTCGACTCGGTGCGCCCGCAGTTGGAGACGGACCGGGCCACCGCCCTGGAGTGCCGCATCGAGGCCGACCTGGCGCTCGGCCGGCACGACCGCATCAGCGCCGAACTCGCGGGCCTGGTCGCGCGGTTTCCGCTGCGCGAGAAGCTCCGCGCCCAGCTCATCACGGCCCTGTACCGGTCCGCGCGCCAGGCGGAGGCCGTGCGCGTCTACCAGGAGGGCTGCCGCGAACTGGCCGAGCAGCTCGGCGTGGACCCCGGGCCCGAACTGCGCTCCGTCTACCAGGCGATGCTCCGGGGCGAGATCCCGCCGCCCGCCGCCGCGCGCCCCCGGGCGACGGTCACGGCCGCCGCGCCCGCCCCGGCGGACCCCGCCCCGTGCCTGCTGCCGCCGGACACCCTCGCCTTCACCGGCCGCCGGGCCGAACTGGACCGGCTCCGCGCGCTGCTCACCCCGGCCGCACCCGGCACGGCGGAGCAGGCCGCGCCGCAGCCGGTGCGGGTCCTGCTCACCGGCATGGCCGGCGTGGGCAAGTCCGCGCTGGCCGTCCGCGCCGCCCACCGCGCCGCCGCGCTCTACCCGGACGGCCAGCTCCACGCGGAGCTGTGCCACCCGGACGGGCGGCCCAAGTCCCCGCAGGAGGTGCTCGTCGGGCTGCTGCGCGCCCTGGACGGACCGGAGCCCGCCGCCCACCCCGAGGACGACCTGGAGGAGCTGGTCCGCCGCTACCGCTCCCGCACCGCCCACCGCCGGCTCCTCGTACTCCTCGACAACGCCGTCGGCGACGCCCAGCTCGGCCCGCTGCTGCCCGGCGGCCCCGGCACGGCCGTCCTGATCACCAGCCGCACCCGGCTCGCGGGCCTGCCCGAGGCCCGCACCCTGCCGGTGGCACCGCTGTCCGAGGCCGACGCCCTGGACCTGCTGGGCGCGGTCGCGGGCCGCGACCGGGTCCGCGCCGAGCCGGAGGCGGCCGTGGCCGTCGCGTGGGGCTGCGCCGGGCTGCCGCTGGCCCTGCGCATCGCGGGCACCCGGCTGGCGAGCCGCCCGCACTGGTCCCTGGCCCGGTTCGCCGAGCGCCTGGCCGACCCGGCGCACCGGCTGCGCGAGCTGCGCTACGGGGACCTCAGCGTCCGCGAGTCCTTCCGCCGCTCCCTGCCGCAGGTGCGCCCCGGGACGCGGAAGGTGCTGCCCTGGCTGTCGATGCTGGGCGAGGAGCCCTTCTCGGCCGCCAACGCGGCGGACGCGCTGGGGCTCTCCGAGGCCCAGGCGGAACGGGTGCTCGAGCACCTGGTCGACGTCGGCCTGGTGCAGCCCGCCCCGCCGGCCGCCGCGCGCGACCGCTACCGCTTCCACCCGCTCGCGCTGCTGTTCACGGAGTCCCTGCCGCACGCGAGCACCTGACCCGGACGATTCCCCGCGCTCCCGGCCAACCGGCCCTGACCTGCGCGTTGTTACGAAGAGCTGACAGCGCCGGGGCCAACCGGGGCCGGGGGATCCGCCTCTGTCCGGGCATGGGGACGCACGCAGAGACCGCAGAGAACGCTGTCAGGACCCGTCGCCGCCGACGGCTCGTCGACTACCCGCGGCGCGGACGGCGGGGGGTGCGGCGCTGGCTGCCGTCCTGGCGGCAGTGGCTGAGCGCCTTCGGCCTGTGCGGCGGCGCCATCGGCGGGCTGTTCACCTACGTGTACGCCACCGTGGACATCCCCGACGAGAACGCCGCGGCCCAGCAGGAGGCCAACGTCTACTACTGGGCCGACGGCACGCAGCTCGTCTCCACCGGGGACGTGAACCGGCAGAACATCCCGCTCGACGAGGTGCCCCAGGCGGTGCGCGACGCCGTCATCGCCGCCGAGAACGACAGCTTCTACAGCGACTCGGGCGTCTCCCCCAAGGGCCTGCTGCGCGCGGTGGCGAGCATGGCGAGCGGCGGTGACACCCAGGGCGGCTCCACCATCACGCAGCAGTACGTGAAGAACACCTACCTGTCGCAGGACCAGACCGTCACGCGCAAGGTCAAGGAGTTCGTGATCGCGCTGAAGGTGGACCGGAGCAAGAGCAAGGACGAGATCCTCCAGGGCTACCTCAACAGCAGTTGGTTCGGGCGCGGCGCCTACGGCATCGAGGCCGCCGCGCAGGCCTACTACGGCATCCCCGCCCGCGAGCTGAACCCCAGCCAGGGCGCCCTGCTCGCCGCCCTGCTGAAGGGCGCCGAGCAGTACGACCCCTCGGCGGGCCCGGCCAACCACCGCCGGGCGACGGCGCGCTGGGCGTGGATCCTGGACCGGCAGGTCGCCATCGGCCGGATGAGCCGGGCCGAGCGGGCGAAGTACCGCACCTTCCCCGAGCCGCACAAGGAGTCGCGCTCCACCAGCCTGAACGCCCACGACGGGCAGGCCGGGTACCTCGTCGACGTCGCCAACAAGTACGTCCGCCAGCGCACCGGCCTCACCGACAAGGACCTCGCCCGCGGCGGCTACAAGATCCACACCACGTTCGACAAGCGGCGGGTGCGGCAGCTCGCCCTGTCGGCGAAGCGGGTGCTCGGCCGGGGGCTCGACCCGAAGCAGCGCGAGCAGGACCGCGGCGTGCAGCTCGGCGCCGCCTCCGTGCGCACCCGGGACGGCGCCGTGCTCGCCCTGTACGGCGGGTCCGACGCGACCCGGCACTTCAGCAACAACGCGGACACCTCGGGCGTCCCGGCGGGCTCGGCGTTCAAGCCGTTCGTCCTCGCCGCCGCCCTCCAGGACGGCGTCGACACCGGCGCGGGCCCGGCCGGGATGACCCCGCGCGAGGCCCTGATCAGGGGCGGCCACGCCACCTACCTGCACCTGGGCAGGCAGGTCGGCTTCGAGCGGATGCGGGAGGTCGCCGTCGACACCGGGATGCTGCCCGCCAGCATGGGCCCCGAGGAGGACCAGTTCGCCGTCGGCACCTCGACGCCCAGCGCCATCCGGCTCGCGAGCGCGTACGGCACGCTCGCCCGCGGCGGCCTCCAGCACGACCCGTACGCGGTGACCTCGGTGACCAAGGACGGCCAGAAGCTCGGCGGCCTGGAGCCGCCGCCCACCCGCCGCGCCCTGGACTCCCGCGTGGCCGGGCGGGTCGAGGACGCGCTGCGCGGGGCCGCCGCCGACAGCCTGGGCCGGGTCACCGACCGCCGCGGGCGGCCGGTCGCGGCGGGCCGCACCACCGACCAGGACCGGCTGCGGTCCGCGTGGTTCGCCGGGTACACCCGCGAGGTGTCCACAGCGGTGACGCTGTTCCGCACCCGCGCGGGCGACCCGCTGCTCCAGCCGCTCTCCGGCGTCGGCGGCGCGGGCTCCCGGCGCGGCAACGCCCTGGCCGAGCGCGTGTGGACCGAGGCGCTGCGCGGCGTTGACCTTGCCCCTGGGGCAGGGCCGAAGGTCGAAAAGGCCGCGGCGACCGCCCCGGCCGTCCCCTGATCAGCATCCGGTCGCGGAGGATGCCCACGTGAGGAACCACCCGGAGGACGACGCCCGCCGGCCCGCCGGCCTGCTCGCCATCGGCGCCTTCGCCCGCCGCACCCGGCTCTCGGCGAAGGCGCTGCGGCTCTACGACCGGCAGGGCCTGCTCCCGCCCGCGTACGTGGACGCGGCGACGGGCTACCGCTACTACCTGCCCGCGCAGGTCGAGCGGGCCCGCACCGTGGTGCTGCTGCGCCGCCTCGGCATGCCGCTCGCGGACATCGCGGCGGTGCTCCGGCTCGACGGCGAGCGGGCGGCGGCCGCGCTCGACGGCTACTGGGCGGACGTCGAGGAGCGGCACGCCGCCCGGCGCACCCTCGTGGGCTACCTCCGCGGCCGGCTGTCCGGAAGGAGCCCGGCCATGTCAGGAACGTTCGAGGTCAGGACCGTCGAGGTGCCGGAGACCGCCGTCATCGGCGAGACGCGGCACCTGATCAGCGACGAGCTGCCCGCGTGGATCGGCGCGTCGCTGGGCCGTCTGGAGGAGGCCGCCGCGGACTGCGGCGGGATCACCGGGCCGCCGTTCGTGATCTACCACTCCGACGTCACCGAGGAGAGCGACGGCCCCGCCGAGGCGTGCGTGCCGGTCGCCGACCTCGACGCGGCCCGCGCCTGGGTCGCGGCCCGCGGGCGGGCCCGGGGCCTCACGGCCCGGCTGGAGCCGGCGTACCGGATGGCGTACGTCCGGATCACCAAGGCGCAGGTCGTCTACCCGCAGATCCTGGCGGCGTTCGACGCCGTGGAGGAGTGGATCACCCGGGAGGGCCTGACGCCCGCCGGGCCGTGCCGGGAGGTGTACTTCGCCGAGTGGGACGGTGCCGGGCCCGAGGACGAGGTGTGCGACGTGGCCTTCCCGGTGCGCTGAGCCCCCGCCCGGCCGTCCGGCGGTCACCGGGCACCGGTCACCGGGCACCACCCTCCGCAAACCTTCGCATATGCCAATCCGCGACGGCCGGGAACCGTGGCACCGCGCCCCGGACACCCCGCCCGGCCTGCCCGGACCGGCCCTGACGTGCTCGTACTGCGACAGCGGGCGTTCGGTCGCATACTGGCGGATACCTGGGCTCGGGGTCGCTGTCTGCCAACCATTCCGCAGCGGTTAGCGTCTTCTCCGAAGGAGTTGACCCCGCCAGCCGAACGGATCGCCGCCCGTGGCCTCTGCCGAACTGTCGTCCCCGACACTCTCCCGAGCCAGCCGGGGCAGTGACATGCGTGAGCCGTGGTACTGGCGTCACCGTATGCCACTGATGATTACGGTGGGTCTCCTGCCGTTGTACGCGCTGTGGTGGACGGTGTTCGCCACGGGCGGCGGCGACCTCGCCGCCCAGCAGGCCTGGGCCGGCTTCGTCCGGCGGCACCCGGGCTCGGCGTACGGCCTGTTCTGGTACGGCGGCGTGCACACGGCGAACTACAGCGTGATCTCGCCGTACCTGATGGCCGCGCTCGGCGTGCGCACGGTGGCGATGCTGTCGGGCCTCGCCTCCACGTGGATGGCCGTCGCGCTGATCATGCGCACCGGCATACGCAGACCCCTGTGGCCCTCGATCATCGTGGGCTTCTCCCTGTGGTGCCAGGTGGTGTGCGGGCGCGCCACCTTCATGCTGGGCGTGGCCTTCGGCGTCGCCGCCGTGTACGCGATCTCCGGCAAGGTCGGCCGCGGCCGGATCGCGGCCACCGTGGCCCTGGCCGCGCTGGCCGCCATGGGCAGCCCGGTCGCGGGGCTCTTCATCGTCGTGGTGGGCGCCGCCTATCTGCTCCAGCGCCAGTGGGCCAAGGCCCTCGCGCTCGTCCTGCCGCCGTTCGCCGTGGTCGGCCTGACCACCTGGCTGTTCCCCTTCGAGGGCGAGCAGCCCATGGCCTTCGTCCGGATCTTCCCGCCGGTGCTGCTCTGCCTGGTCGTCATCCTGGCCGCGCCGAGCTCCTGGCGGCTGCTGAAGCTGGGCTCCGGCGTGTACGCGGTGGGCGTCGTGCTGACCTGGATGATCCCCACGCCGATCGGCACCAACGTCGAGCGGCTCGCGGAGCTGGCCGCCCCGGCCATAGTGCTCGCCGCGGTGCTCAACCGCGACCTGCCGCGCGCCCGGCTCTTCCACCGCGACCTGCCGCGCGTGCGGCTCCTCAAGGGCCCCGGCGGGCCCGCGCGGATCTGGCGGCACGCCGTCCTGGTCAGCGCCGTCGTGCTCTCCCTGATCTGGGTGTCGATCAAGACGACCGCCGACATAGTCGCGTACACGAAGGTGCCCACCTGGGCGGTGGAGACCGACGGCGTCGTCAAGGAGCTCAAGCGCCTCGGCGCCGACCGCACCCGCGTCGAGGTCGTCCCGGCCCGCGACCACCGCGAGGCCGCCGTCCTGTCCCCGTACATCAACATGGCGCGCGGCTGGAACCGCCAGGCCGACGTCGAGCGCGGCCGCCTCTTCTACGAGGGCCGCCCGGTCTCCGAGGTCAAGGAGGGCGCCTTCACCTCGGCCTCCTACCGCGCCTGGCTGAACCACTGGGCCGTCGGCTTCGTCGTGCTCTACCAGGGCGACAGCGTCCCGGACGGCGCCGCCGAGCGCGAGCACAACCTCGTGACCAGCGGGCCCGACTACCTGAAGCAGGTGTGGCAGGACGACAACTGGCGGATATACCGCGTCAAGGACCCGGTGCCGCTGGTCGACAAGCCCGGCTCCCTGATCACCGCCGACGGCGCCAACATGACCGTCCGCATGCCGACGGCCGGCTCCGTGATCGTCCGCGTCGCCTACTCGCCGTGGCTCTGGGCGGAGGGCGCCTGCCTGCGCAAGGACGGCGACTTCACGCGCCTGACGGTCACCCGGCCGGGCGACGTGCGCATCGGCTCCGACTACACCGGCCCCTCCGGACCGCAGCCGCGCTGCGCGCCGGGCGACAAGGACTGACCGGCGCGCCCTCAGCGACGCGCTCCCCGTACGCACGACGAAGGGGTGGGGGGGGGGGGGGGGGGGGGGCCCCCCCCCCCCCGCCCGGGGGGGGGGGGGGGGGGGGGGGGGGGGGGGGGGGGCCACGGCGGTACCCGCGGACAGCGGAGGGTGTCCGTCAGAACCTGTCGCCTCTCGCCCGGCGATGCAGGAGCCAGGTAC
>NZ_JASCXL010000162.1:0-17423 GCF_030010595.1 Streptomyces sp. CC224B
TGGGCGCAATCCGATCCCATGCCGCATCCGTCAACTCACCACGACCCACCACAAGATCAATTATCAGACAGGACCTAGGTCGGGGCGTGTCCTGGTCGCCGGGGTGGTTCGGGTGGGTGGGTGGGAAAGTTCGTCGCGGTAGCGGCGGTGGGACCGTCAGCTGACGTCGGACCCGTGGGCCGCTAGGTCGGGGCGTGTCCTGGTCGCTGAGGTTGTTCGGGTGGGTGGGTGGGAAGGTCCGTCGCGGTAGCGGCGGTGGGGCGGTCAGTCGACGACGGACCCGCGAGCCGCTAGGTCGGGGCGTGTCCCGGTCGCCGGGGCTGTACGGGTGGGCGGGTGGGAGACGAGGCCCCTGCCAGGCCCCGGCGTTGCTCGGGGGGCAAGCGAAGGCCCCTGCCAGGCCCCGGGGCTGTACGGGCGGGTGGGTGGGAGGCGAGGCCCCCGGCCGGACACCGGGGCCGCCCAAGTGGCCCCCTGGAAAGGCGAAGCCCCCCACCCCTGACAATCCGGCGCGCCCGCCACCCCCACTACGCCATCCCGGACAACCCCCCACCAAAACCTCCACCCCTACGGTGGACCCCGTACCAGCCAGCAGCAGAACCGCCCCCTCCACGGAAGGACCGGAACGCATGACTTCCCTCCACGCCTTCTGGCTCGCCGGTCGCCAGGCCACCGGTGAGACCACCCTCGACGTCACCTCGCCGTGGGACGGGCGCCTCGTCGCCCGCGCGGCCGTGCCGACCGACGCCCAGGTGGAGGAGGCCGTCGCCGCCGCCCACGCGGTCACCGAGGAGTTCGCGGCGACCCCGGCCCACGTCCGCGCCGCCGCCCTCGACTACGTGTCGAAGCGCCTCGTGGAGCGCACCGAGGAGATCGCGCAGCTCATCTCCGCCGAGAACGGCAAGCCGATCAAGTGGGCCCGCGGCGAGGTCGGCCGCGCCGTCTCGGTGTTCCGCTTCGCCGCCGAGGAGGCCCGCCGCTTCAACGGCGGCGAGGCCCAGCGCCTGGACACCGACCAGGGCGGCCAGGGCCGCCTGGCCCTCACGCGCCGCTTCCCCAAGGGCGTCGTCCTCGGCATCGCGCCGTTCAACTTCCCGCTGAACCTGTGTGCCCACAAGGTCGCCCCGGCGATCGCCGTCGGCGCGCCGATCATCCTCAAGCCCGCCCCGGCCACCCCGCTCAGCGGCCTCGTCCTCGGCGAGCTGCTCGCCGAGACCGACCTGCCGGCCGGGTCCTGGTCCGTGCTGCCGGTCGCCAACGACAAGATGCCCGCCCTCGTCCAGGACGAGCGGCTGCCGGTCATCTCCTTCACCGGCTCCGACAAGGTCGGCTACCAGATCATGGACTCGGTGCCGCGCAAGCACTGCACCCTGGAGCTGGGCGGCAACGGCGCGGCCGTCGTCCTCGGCGACTTCTCCTCCGAGGCGGACCTGGACTGGGCCGCGAGCCGCATCGCGACCTTCTCCAACTACCAGGGCGGCCAGTCCTGCATCTCCGTGCAGCGGGTGATCGCCGACGCCTCCGTGTACGACCGGCTCGTGCCGAAGGTCGTCGCGGCCGTCGAGAGCCAGGTCACCGGCGACCCCTCCGACCCGCGCACCGACGTCGGCCCGCTGGTGAACGAGGACGCCGCCCGGCGCGTGGAGTCCTGGGTCGACGAGGCCGTCCAGGCGGGCGCCCGGCTGCTCACCGGCGGCAAGCGCGACGGCGCCACGTACGCGCCGACCGTCCTCGCCGACGTGCCGGCCGACGTGACGATCGCCTGCGAGGAGGTCTTCGGCCCGGTCCTCACGGTCACGAAGGTGGACGGCGAGCAGGCCGCCTTCGACGCCGTGAACGACTCCAAGTACGGCCTCCAGGCGGGCGTGTTCACGCACGACCTGCAGACCGCGTTCCGCGCCCACCGCGCCCTGGAGGTCGGCGGTGTCGTCATCGGCGACGCGCCCTCCTACCGCGCGGACCAGATGCCGTACGGCGGCGTGAAGCAGTCCGGCGTCGGCCGCGAGGGCGTCCGCTACGCCATGGAGGACTACACCTACGAGCGCGTCATGGTCCTGACCGGCCTGGAGCTGTAACGGCGCGCCCGCACCCCGCGTCCAGCAGGAGGAGACGGCCGGAGCCCGCTGTGCGGGGGCTCCGGCCGTCCGCGTTCCCGTCCGCGTTCCCGCCCCGGGCGCCGGGGGCGCGTTGCGCCGTCCGCTGCGCGAGGACTGGTGGCACGGGCCGGAATCGGGTACCAACGATCCAGTAGCACCGGTGAGTAACCATTCGGGGTGATCGTCCCGGCCCGGCACGCGACCGGCGTGGTCACCCCGCTGGATCTCCCTGATCCAGCTGATCTCTGACCTAGCCGATCTTCGACCTAGCCGATCTCTGACCTAGCCGATCTCCGATCCAGCCGATCTCTGATCCAGCTGCTCTCTGCTCTCCCGGACCGATGATCCCGACTCGCGGCGAGGTGACCCTCATGTCCGCACCACACACCCCACCCCCCGGCCGCCCGGCCGTCACCGAGCGCGAAGCGCGCGAGGTCGCCGAGGCCGCGCGCGAACAGGACTGGCGCAAACCGAGTTTCGCCAAGGAGCTCTTCCTCGGCCGCTTCCGGCTCGACCTGATCCACCCGCACCCGATGCCCGCCGCCGAGGACGCCCGGCGCGGCGAGGAGTTCCTCGCCAAGCTGCGCGACTTCTGCGAGACGAGGATCGACGCGGAGCGCATCGAGCGGGAGGCGCTCATCCCGGACGAGGTGGTCGACGGGCTCAAGGAGCTCGGCGCGCTCGGCATGAAGATCGACACGAAGTACGGCGGCCTCGGCCTGACGCAGGTGTACTACAACAAGGCCCTCGCGCTCGTCGGCTCCGCCTGCCCCTCGCTCGGCGCCCTGCTCTCCGCGCACCAGTCGATCGGCGTCCCGCAGCCGCTGAAGCTGTTCGGCACCCAGGAGCAGAAGGACACGTTCCTGCCGCGCTGCGCCCGTACCGACATCTCCGCCTTCCTGCTCACCGAGCCCGACGTCGGCTCCGACCCGGCCCGGCTCGCCACGTCCGCGGTGCCCGACGGCGACGAGTACGTCCTGGACGGCGTGAAGCTGTGGACCACCAACGGCGTGGTGGCGGACCTGCTCGTGGTGATGGCGCGGGTGCCGCGGTCCGACGGCCACCCGGGCGGCATCACCGCGTTCGTGGTCGAGGCCGCGTCCGAGGGCGTCACCGTGGAGAACCGCAACGCCTTCATGGGCCTGCGCGGCCTGGAGAACGGCGTCACCCGCTTCCACCGCGTGCGCGTGCCCGCCGCCCACCGCATCGGCCCGGAGGGCGCGGGCCTGAAGATCGCGCTGACCACCCTGAACACCGGACGCCTGTCGCTGCCCGCGATGTGCGCGGGCGCGGGCAAGTGGTGCCTGAAGATCGCCCGCGAGTGGACCGGCGCCCGCGAGCAGTGGGGCAAGCCGGTGGCGTACCACGAGGCCGTCGGGTCGAAGATCTCCTTCATCGCGGCCACCACCTTCGCCCTGGAGGCCGTGCTCGACCTGTCCTCGCAGATGGCCGACGAGGACCGCAACGACATCCGCATCGAGGCCGCCCTCGCCAAGCTCTACGGCTCCGAGATGGCCTGGCTGATGGCCGACGAGCTGGTGCAGATCCGCGGCGGCCGCGGCTTCGAAACCGCCGCCTCCCTCAAGGCGCGCGGCGAGCGGGCCGTCCCGGCCGAGCAGGTCCTGCGCGACCTGCGCATCAACCGGATCTTCGAGGGCTCCACGGAGATCATGCACCTGCTGATCGCCCGCGAGGCCGTGGACGCCCACCTGAAGGTCGCGGGCGACCTGATCGACCCCGAGAAGACCCTGTCCGACAAGGCCCGGGCCGGGGCTGCCGCGGGTGCCTTCTACGCCCGCTGGCTGCCCAAGCTCGTCGTCGGCCCGGGCCGGCTCCCGCGCGCGTACGCCGAATTTCACCCGCCCGGCCACGCCGACCTCTCCGGCCACCTGCGGTACGTCGAGCGCGCGGCCCGGCGCCTGGCCCGCTCCACGTTCTACGGCATGTCCCGCTGGCAGGGCCGCATGGAGACCAAGCAGGGCTTCCTCGGCCGGATCGTCGACATCGGCGCGGAGCTGTTCGCCATGAGCGCCGCCTGCGTCCGCGCCGAACTGCTCCGCACCACCGAGGACTACGGCCGCGAGGCGTACCAACTGGCCGACGTCTTCTGCCGGCAGGCCCGTATCCGGGCCGACGAGCTGTTCGGGCGGTTGTGGACCAACACCGACGACGTGGACCGCAAGGTCGTCAAGGGCGTCCTGTCCGGTACGTACACCTGGCTGGAGCAGGGCGTCGTCGACCCCAGCGACGACGGCCCGTGGATCGCGGACGCCTCACCCGGGGCCAGTGAGCGCGAGAACGTGCACCGCCCGATCCGCTGACGCGCTCCCGGCCCACCCGCCCCGCACCGGGCGGGTGGGCGCACGGGCGGCGCGGCGCCCGGTGACGGAGCCGAAGGGCCGTAAACGGCGGGGCCCGGGGCGGCGGGCCCCTCGCTGCGGCCACAATGGGGGCATGAGCGAAAGCCCCGCACCCCTCGCCGACCCGCACCTCGTCTTCGACCCCGTCAGCGCCGACGGGCCGCGCGAGATCGTCGTCCTCGGCTCCACGGGCTCGATCGGCACGCAGGCGATCGACCTCGTCCTGCGCAACCCCGAGCGCTTCCGGGTCACCGCCCTGTCCGCCGCGGGCGGCCGGGTGCGGCTGCTGGCCGAGCAGGCCCGGCTCCTGCGGGTGCGGACCGTCGCGGTCGCCCGCGAGGACGTCGTCCCGGCACTGCGCGAGGCGCTGCGGGAGGAGTTCGGGGCGGGGGAGCCGGTGCCGGACATCCTCGCGGGCCCGGACGCGGCCACCCAGCTCGCGGCCTCGCCCTGCCACACGGTCCTGAACGGCATCACCGGCTCCATCGGTCTCGCCCCCACGCTCGCCGCCCTGGAGGCGGGCCGGACGCTCGCGCTGGCCAACAAGGAGTCCCTGATCGTCGGCGGCCCGCTGGTCAAGGCGCTGGCCAAGCCCGGCCAGATCATCCCGGTGGACTCCGAGCACGCCGCGCTGTTCCAGGCGCTCGCCGCGGGCACCCGCGCCGACGTCCGCAAGCTCGTCGTGACCGCCTCCGGCGGCCCCTTCCGCGGCCGCACCCGGGCCGAGCTCGCCGGCGTCACGCCCGAGGACGCGCTCGCGCACCCGACCTGGGCCATGGGCCCGGTGATCACGGTCAACTCCGCGACGCTCGTCAACAAGGGCCTGGAGGTCATCGAGGCCCACCTGCTCTACGACATCCCCTTCGACCGCATCGAGGTCGTCGTACACCCGCAGTCGTACGTGCACTCCATGGTCGAGTTCACCGACGGCTCCACGCTCGCCCAGGCCACGCCGCCGGACATGCGCGGGCCCATCGCCGTCGGCATCGGCTGGCCCGAGCGGGTGCCGGACGCGGCCCCCGCCTTCGACTGGACGAAGGCCTCCACCTGGGAGTTCTTCCCGCTCGACACCGAGGCGTTCCCGTCCGTGGGGCTCGCCCGGCACGTCGGGGAGCTCGCGGGCACGGCCCCGGCGGTGTTCAATGCCGCCAACGAGGAGTGCGTGGACGCCTTCCTGGCGGGCGCGCTGCCCTTCAACGGCATCATGGACACCGTCACGCGGGTCGTGGCCGAGCACGGCACCCCGCGGACGGGAACCTCCCTGACCGTGGCGGACGTCCTCGAGGCGGAGACCTGGGCGCGGTCCCGGGCCCGGGAACTGACAGCGACACAGCGGACGACCGCGGAGGCCCGTGCATGACGACCCTGATGATGATCCTCGGCATAGTCGTCTTCGTGATCGGCCTGCTCTTCTCGATCGCCTGGCACGAGCTCGGCCACCTGTCGACGGCGAAGATGTTCGGCATCCGCGTGCCGCAGTACATGGTCGGCTTCGGCCCGACGCTCTTCTCCCGCAAGAGAGGGGACACCGAGTACGGCATCAAGGCCATCCCGCTCGGCGGCTACATCCGCATGATCGGCATGTTCCCGCCGGGCCCGGACGGCAGGATAGAGGCGCGCTCCACCTCGCCCTGGCGCGGCATGATCGAGGACGCGCGCTCCGCCGCGTTCGAGGAGCTCAAGCCCGGCGACGAGACGCGGCTCTTCTACACGCGCAAGCCGTGGAAGCGCGTGATCGTGATGTTCGCCGGGCCGTTCATGAACCTGGTCCTGGCCGTGGTGATCTTCCTCGGCGTGATGATGACCTTCGGCATCAGCACCCAGACCACCTCGGTCGGCAAGGTCTCCGACTGCGTCATCGAGGCCGGCGAGAACCGCGGCACCTGCCAGAAGGGCGACAAGCCCGCCCCGGCCAAGGCCGCGGGCCTCAAGGCGGGTGACAAGATCGTCGCCTTCCAGGGCAAGGCCGTGGACGACTGGTCCACGCTCCAGTCCCGTATCCGCGAGACCATCGGCCCCGCCACGATCACCGTCGAGCGCGACGGCGAGCGCCGTGACCTGCACGCCAACCTGATCAAGAACCAGGTCAGCAAGACGGACGGCGACGGCGGCTACGTCGAGGGCAAGTACGTGTACGCCGGGTTCCTCGGCTTCACCCCCGCCTCCGGCATCGTCCAGCAGTCCTTCGGCGAGTCCGTCGACCGCATGGGCGACATGATGGAGAACGGCGTCGAGTCGATCCTCGCCCTGCCCTCCAAGATCCCGGACCTGTGGGACGCGGCCTTCGGCGACGGCGAGCGCAAGCAGGACTCCCCGATGGGCGTCGTGGGCGCGGCCCGGGTCGGCGGTGAGGTGTTCACCCTGGACATCCCGCCGCAGAACCAGATCGCGATGATGCTGTTCCTCCTCGCGGGCTTCAACCTCTCCCTGTTCCTGTTCAACATGCTGCCGCTGCTGCCCCTGGACGGCGGGCACATCGCGGGAGCACTGTGGGAGTCGCTGCGCCGCAACGCGGCGAAGGTGCTCAGGCGCCCGGACCCGGGCCCCTTCGACGTGGCGAAGCTGATGCCCGTGGCCTACGTCGTGGCCGGGATCTTCATCTGCTTCACGATCCTCGTGCTGATCGCGGATGTGGTGAATCCGGTCAGAATCTCCTAGGAGTACGAGGTTTGCGGTGGCCGGGCACACTTTGTGCCCGGCCACCGTCGTATGTGCGGTCACGCCTGCCAATGGGTGGACATCGGGACGGGATGTGCTCGCGGCATGGGGGGTGCCGTAATCTCGGACCCGCGAACAAGCGATGTAGTAGCGATGCCGCTAAGCCCGGAGCCCGCCGGACTCGGGACCTGATCCACACCTTGGGGATGCACGCCAGATGACTGCCGTTTCTCTCGGAATCCCGTCCGTTCCGACCAAGCTCGCCGACCGCCGGGTCAGCCGCAAGATCCAGGTCGGTTCGGTGGCCGTCGGCGGGGACGCACCGGTGTCGGTGCAGTCGATGACGACGACGCGCACGTCCGACATCGGGGCGACGCTCCAGCAGATCGCGGAGCTGACGGCGTCCGGCTGCCAGATCGTGCGCGTGGCCTGCCCCACCCAGGACGACGCCGACGCGCTGGCGGTCATCGCGAAGAAGTCGCAGATCCCGGTGATCGCGGACATCCACTTCCAGCCGAAGTACGTGTTCGCGGCGATCGACGCGGGGTGCGCGGCGGTCCGGGTGAACCCGGGCAACATCAAGCAGTTCGACGACAAGGTCAAGGAGATCGCGAAGGCCGCCAAGGAGTCCGGCACCCCGATCCGCATCGGCGTGAACGCGGGCTCCCTGGACAAGCGGCTGCTCGCGAAGTACGGCAAGGCCACCCCCGAGGCGCTGGTGGAGTCGGCCCTGTGGGAGGCGTCCCTCTTCGAGGAGCACGACTTCCGCGACATCAAGATCTCGGTGAAGCACAACGACCCGGTCGTCATGGTCAACGCCTACCGGCAGCTCGCGGCCCAGTGCGACTACCCCCTGCACCTCGGCGTGACCGAGGCGGGCCCGGCCTTCCAGGGCACCATCAAGTCGGCGGTGGCCTTCGGCGCGCTGCTCAGCGAGGGCATCGGCGACACGATCCGCGTCTCGCTGTCCGCGCCGCCCGCGGAGGAGGTCAAGGTCGGCATCCAGATCCTGGAGTCGCTGAACCTGCGCCAGCGCCGCCTGGAGATCGTCTCCTGCCCGTCCTGCGGACGCGCCCAGGTCGACGTGTACAAGCTGGCCGACGAGGTCACCGCCGGACTCGAGGGCATGGAGGTGCCGCTGCGCGTCGCCGTGATGGGCTGCGTCGTCAACGGCCCCGGCGAGGCCCGCGAGGCGGACCTGGGCGTCGCGTCCGGCAACGGCAAGGGCCAGATCTTCGTCAAGGGCGAGGTCATCAAGACCGTGCCCGAGTCGAAGATCGTGGAGACCCTGATCGACGAGGCGATGAAGATCGCCGAGCAGATGGAGAAGGACGGGATCGCCTCGGGCGAGCCCGAGGTCACCGTCAGCTGAACCCCGCGGGCCGAGCCGACGCCGAGCGCTGCACCCCGCAGGCCCAGCCGAAGCCGGACCGCCCGAACCCCGCGGGCCGAGCCGAAGCTGGACCGCCGAACCCCGCGGATCCGGCCGACGCCGGACCGTTGAACCCCGCGGATCCGGCCGACGCCGGGCCGTTGAACCCCGCGGGGCCCGCCCGGCGCCGGACCGCGTGCCGGTCCGCCCGTGGCGTCCGGCACGGGGCGCGGGACACCGCCGCGCCGCCGCCGGACCGCGGACCGCACGCACCGCGCGTGGTCGCCCGGCGGCCTTCGGTGACGGGTCGGCGCCGCGGAATCCCGCCAGGTACAGTGCGGAGATCAGCAGACCGTATGGTGAGGCCCCGCCCGTGTTGACTCAGACCACCACCAGGGTCCTCGAACCGAGTGACCTGGACGCCGCACTGGCCGTGCTCGACCGCGAGCCGGTCGCGAACGCCTTCGTCACCGCCCGGGTGCGGGCCGCGGGCCTCGACCCCTGGCGCCTCGGCGGCGAGCTGTGGGGCTGGTACGCCGACGGCATGCTGGAGTCCCTCTGCTACGCGGGCGCCAACCTCGTGCCGATCTGCGCCACCCCGCGCGCCGTACGCGCCTTCGCCGACCGGGCCCGCAGGACCGGCCGCCGCTGCTCCTCCATCGTCGGCCCCGCCGAACCCACCGCCGAGCTGTGGCGGCTGCTCGAACCCTCCTGGGGCCCTGCCCGCGAGGTCCGCCCCCGCCAGCCGCTGATGGTCACCGACCGGCTGCCCGACGACGTCGCGCCCGACCCGTACGTCCGCCGCGTCCGCAAGGACGAGATGGAGACGATCATGCCGGCGTGCGTGGCCATGTTCACCGAGGAGGTCGGCGTCTCCCCGCTCGCCGGGGACGGCGGCCTGCTCTACCAGGCCCGGGTCGCCGAACTCGTCGGCTCCGGCCGCTCCTTCGCCCGCATCGACCGGGACGGCCGGGTCGTCTTCAAGGCGGAGATCGGCGCCGCCACCGACCGCGCCTGCCAGGTGCAGGGCGTCTGGGTCGCCCCCGAGCACCGCGGCCGGGGCATCGCCGCCCCCGCCATGGCGGCCGTGCTGCGCTACGCCCTCGCCGACGTGGCACCGGTGGTCAGCCTGTACGTCAACGACTACAACGCGCCGGCGCGGGCCACCTACCGCAGGGTCGGCTTCGAAGAGGTCGGCGCGTTCATGAGCGTGCTGTTCTGACCGCCCCGACGCCCGGCGGACGGGGCCGGACGGACGCAGGCGGCGTGATCCGGGCCGCCGCGTCGCTCCCTCCCGTGCTGGGGCGAGGGGCCGCGAAGTAGGGTTCCGGCATGACTGACGACGTCGCGATCGGGCCCCTCGACCTGGCCGCCCACGTGGACGAGGCGCTGCGCGTGCAGGCCCTCGCCTTCGGGCTCGGCGACGACGAGGTGGCCGTACGACGCCAGATCGTCCTGCGGCACCTCACCTACCCGGGCGCCCGCGCGCTCGGCGCCACCACCCCCGACGGGCGGCTCGTCGGCTTCGTCTACGGCATGCCCAACGACCGCGCCCACTGGTGGTCCACCGTCGTCGAGCCCTATCTGCGCGCCGCGGGCCTCGACGACTGGCTCGACGACTCCTTCGTGATCACCGAGCTGCACGTCCGGCCCGGCTACCAGAACCGGGGCATCGGCCGCGCCCTCATCACCACCGTCACGGACACCGCCGCCGAACCCCGCTCGATCCTGTCCGCCATCGACGTCGAGAGCCCGGCCCGCGCCCTGTACCGCTCGCTCGGCTACGCGGACCTGGCCTGCCGGGTGGTGTTCCCCAGCGCCCCGAAGCCGTACGCGGTGATGGGCGCACCCCTGCCCCTGCGACGGCCCGGCGCCCGCTGACCGATTTCCACGAGCGCCCGTGCCCCGGATAACCTGCGCCCAGCACCCGGGGGACTCAGCCCGTCCGGCGTTTGAGGACGAGGCCGAAGGCCGATCCCCGGCACAAGACGCCCCCGTCAGGAAAACGCAGGAGTTGTTCATCATGGCCCAGGTCCAGCGCATGTCACGGTTGATGGTCAAGACACTGCGCGACGACCCGGCGGACGCGGAGACGCTCAACCACAAGCTGCTCGTCCGTGCCGGTTACGTGCGCCGCACCGCCGCCGGCATCTGGACGTGGCTGCCCCTGGGCAAGAAGGTCTACGAGAACGTCGCCCGCGTCGTCCGCGAGGAGATGGACGCCATCGGCGGCCAGGAGGTCCTCCTGCCCGCCCTCCTGCCCAAGGAGCCGTACGAGGCGAGCGGCCGCTACGAGGAGTACGGCGACCTGCTGTTCCGGCTCAAGGACCGCAAGGGCTCCGAGTACCTGCTCGGCCCCACGCACGAGGAGATCTTCACCCAGGTCGTCAAGGACCAGTGCGCGTCCTACAAGGACCTGCCGGTGATCCTCTACCAGATCCAGACCAAGTACCGCGACGAGGCCCGGCCCCGCGCGGGCGTGCTGCGCGGCCGCGAGTTCCAGATGAAGGACTCGTACTCCTTCGACACCACCGACGAGGGCCTCGCCGAGGCCTACGCCCTGCACCGCGCCGCCTACCAGCGCATCTTCGAGCGCCTCGGCCTGGACTACCGCATCGTCTCCGCCGTCTCCGGCGCGATGGGCGGCTCGGCCTCGGAGGAGTTCCTGGCCCCGGCCGCCGCGGGCGAGGACACCTTCGTCGACTGCCCGGCGTGCGACTACGCGGCCAACACCGAGGCCGTGACCTTCGCCCTGCAGCCGGTCGAGGGCGCCGAGCACCCGGCGGCGCAGGAGCTGGACACCCCCGACACCCCGACCATCGAGACCCTCGCCGAGCACCTGGGCGTCCCGGCCTCGGCCACCCTGAAGAACCTCCTCGTCAAGGTCGACGGCGAGATCGTCGCCGTCGGCGTGCCCGGCGACCGCGAGGTCGACCTCGGCAAGCTCGCCGAGCACCTCGCCCCGGCCGAGGTCGAGCTGGTCACGGCCGAGGACTTCGCCGACCGCCCCGACCTCGTCCGCGGCTACGTCGGCCCGCAGGGCCTGAAGGTCCGCTACCTCGCCGACCCGCGCGTCGCGCCCGGCACGGCCTGGATCACCGGCGCCAACAAGCCCGACACGCACGCGAAGGACGTCGTCTGCGGCCGCGACTTCGAGGTCGACCAGTACCTCGACGTCGTCGTGGTCCAGGAGGGCGACCCCTGCCCGGCCTGCGGCGCCGGCCTGAAGCTCGGCCGCGCGATCGAGATCGGCCACATCTTCCAGCTCGGCCGCAAGTACGCCGACACCTTCCAGCTCGACGTCCTCGGCCAGAACGGCAAGCCCGTCCGCGTCACCATGGGCTCGTACGGCATCGGCGTCTCGCGCGCCGTCGCCGCGCTCGTGGAGCAGTCCGCCGACGACAAGGGGCTGTGCTGGCCCCAGGAGGTCGCGCCCGCGGACGTCCACGTGGTGGCCGCCGGCAAGGCCGTGCAGACCGAGCTGGCGCTCGACGTCGCCGAGAAGCTGAACGCGGCGGGCGTCCGGGTCCTCGTGGACGACCGGGCCGGGGTGTCCCCCGGCGTGAAGTTCACCGACGCGGAGCTCATCGGCGTCCCCAAGATCCTCGTCGCGGGGCGCCGCTCCGCGGAGGGTGTCCTGGAGCTCAAGGACCGCCGGACCGGTGAGCGCGAAGAGCTCACCGTGGCGGAGGCCATCGCCCGCCTCTCGGCGTAAGGGGGCGGGGGCTGGGGCCCGCGCGGGGCGCCCCAGTCCCGCCCCTTTCCCGAAACCAGGGGCTGCCGCCCCTGGACCCCGCCTTTTTCGGCGCTCCGCGCCTCGTCCTCAAACGCCGGACGGGCTGGATATTTCCGCCGAGCGTGGCTGAGATCTTCAGCTGTGTCCGCGCTGGACGGCTCCGCCGTGGCCGCGCCGGAGATCTTTCAGCCCGTCCGGCGTTTGAGGACGAGCGCGCCAGCGCGATCGCGGGGGTCCAGGGGGCGGGGCCCCTGGTTACGGCGGCGGCTACAGCCAGTCCGCGAACTCCAGGAGGAGCTCCGCGTCCTGGACGCGGCCCACCCGCAGCGCACGGACCCCGGACTCCACCGCCCGGAACAGCGTCCAGCCCCGCAACCGCTCCTGGTCCACGTCCAGCGACTCCGCGAGCCGCTTGATCCGCCGCCGCGTCACCGCCGCCCCGGACGGCGTCGCGATCAGGTCCTCCACCCGGTCCCGGACGAGCCGCGCCAGGTCGAAGGCGCACTCGCCCACCACCGGATCGGGGCCCACGGCCAGCCACGGCACCCGCTCGCCCGCGAGCACCTTGCTCTGCCGGAAGGTGCCGTGCAGCAGCCGCTCCTCCGGCGCGCCCGACAGCAGCTCATCCCGTACGGCCAGCGCGGCCTCCACCAGGGGCGCGGCGTCCGGGTCCGGGCACGCCCGCATGGCCTCGGCCTGCCGCCCCGTCCGCTCGGCCACCGTCTCGAAGCGGTGGCCGCCGGGCGGCGCCACCCACAGCCGCCGCAGCGTCCCGGCCGCCTCCAGCATGGACTTGGCCTCGGGCAGGGAGCGCACCGAGACGTCCCGCTGGAGCCGCTCCAGGAGCAGCGCGCCGTCGCCCGCGGCGGGGTCGAGCAGCCGGGCCGCCCCCAGCCCGCCCCAGTGGGCCAGCGCGGCCCGCTCGCCCGCGGGCCGGGAGCGCGGCGGCACCAGCTTCAGCACGGCCGGCGTGCCGTCGGCGAGCCGGACGAGCACCACGAGGCTGCTGCGCCCCCCGGGCACCTGCACGCGCTCGACGGTCAGGTCCCGCCGGGCGACGGCCTCCTCGGCCAGCTCCGGCAGCCGCCGGAGCCAGTCGTCGGTGTCCGCGTCGCGCGGCGTCTCGCCGAGCGCACGGATCAGGCGCGGCGGCGGTTCGAGTGCCATGCGCGAGGTGTTCCCTTCCGGCTGCCCTGTGTGCGTCTGTGCGGTGGCGGGTTCACGCCCGCGGCGTCGCGGTCGGGTGCCCGGACGCCTCGGCCCGCTCGGCGAGCCCAGGGAAGGCTACGCTCCCGCCGCGCCAGCGCGCCGCCCGGACCGCCGCCTCCCGCAGCGCCTCGGCCGCCGCGGCCCGCCTGTCGCCCTCGACGGCCCGCACCAGATCGGCGTACACCCCGGCCACCCGCTCCTCGAGCTCGGCCGCGAGCCGGACCGCCGCCGCCGCGTCCGGCACCGGGAACGGCAGCGCGTACGCCGCCGCCGACGGCTCCGGCCGCCCGCCGAGCTCCCGCACCGCGCGGCGCAGCTCGTCGCGGCGCGCCCGGTGCGCGTCGTAGGCCGCGTGGGCCTGCGCCCGGCGCCCGTCGCCGACGCGGCCGCCGACGACCCCGTAGCCGTACACGGCCGCGTGCTCGGCGCGCAGTGCCGCCTGCACCGCCGCCAACTCGTCCTTGCGCGCGCTCACTTGTCGTCCCTCTCGCCGTCACCCCGGTCGTTCTCCGTCAGCAGGAAGGCGTGCGCGGCGCCCGCCGCCGCGACCGCCGCGAGCAGCCGGGCCAGCTCGCCCGGCGCGTCCAGGAGCTGCTTCTCGCGCCGCCGCGCCAGCTCCCGTTCGGCCCGCGCGAGCGTGCGCAGCGCCTCCTTCGCGTCCCGGTCCACGGACGCCTGCGCCGCGGCCCGCCCCGCGGACGCCGAGGGGGCCGCGGTGTGCCGCTCGCCGTCCGCGAACGCCTCCTCGTGCCGGGCCACCTCGTCCCGCAGCGGCCGCAGCCGCGCAGCCAGCGGCGCGTGGGCCGCGAGCACGGCGTCGTACCGCCGCAGCAGCGCGGCGCTGTCCCGGGCCGCCCGGGCGCGCAGCCGCTCGGCCGCGGCGGAGCTCCCGTCACGGTCGCCGGACGCGGCGTCGGAGCAGCCGGTGAGCAGCACGGCCCCGGTGGCGCCGGCGGCCCCGGCGAGCAGGCTTCTGCGGCGTGGCCCCGGACGGGGGCGCGAGAGGGCGGGATACGACGGCACGGCAGACGTCCTCGGGAAGGCGGGCCGCGAGGGCACGGGAGACGCGGCCCTCGGTCGGCGAACGGTGGCGGGGGACAGGCCGGCGCGGCGCGCGGCGCCGCGTGGCACGGACGGGGTCGGGAGACGGGCGGGCCGGAGCCCGTGATCACCGTACCTTCGCCCTGTCCTCGCACGCGTGACCGGCTCGGACTCGTACGCGCGTACGGCGCCGGGAGGGTGCGCGGAGCGGTTTCCGCGGGGGCGGGCGGGCCCGCGGAGGGGCACGAGGCGCCCGCACGGGGCGGGCGCCACCCCCCGGCCGCACCCCCGGCCGCACCCCGGGCCGCGCGGTCGGCCCGCATACCGCGGAGCGGTGTGGGGACCCGGCGGGTGGACGGCAACACCCTCCTGGACCGGATACCCTTTGACCTGACACGCGACGATCCCACAACAGCACACGCGGCCGAGGAGTCACCCGGATGAGCACCACCCAGAGCGAGAGGCTGCGAGAACTGCTGGAACCGCTCGTCAGCTCCCAGGACCTGGATCTCGAAGAGATCGAAGTGGCCTCGGTCGGACGCAAGCGCGTGCTGCGGGTCGTGGTCGACTCCGAGGACGGCGTGGATCTGGACAAGATCGCGGATGTGAGCCGCGCGCTCTCCGCGAAGCTCGACGAGACCGACGTCATGGGCGAGGGCGAGTACACCCTCGAGGTCGGTTCCCCCGGCGCCGAGCGCCCCCTGAAGGAACAGCGCCACTACGCGCGCGCCGTCGGGCGGCTCGCCCGCATCCAGCTCACCGAGGGCGGCGAACTGGTCGCCCGCGTCATGGCGGTGGACGACGACGGCGTCGACCTGCAGGTGCCGGGCGTGAAGGGGCGCAAGCCCACCGCCCGCAGACTCGCCTTCGGCGACATCGCCAGGGCGCGCGTGGAAGTCGAGTTCAGCCGCAAGGACGACAGCGGCACCGAGAGCATGAAGGAAGAGGAGGAGGCGTAGCCGTGGACATCGACATGAGTGCCCTGCGGGGCTTGGTACGGGAGAAGGAGATCTCCTTCGACCTGCTGGTCGAGGCGATCGAGTCGGCCCTCCTCATCGCCTACCACCGCACCGAGGGAAGCCGCCGCCACGCGCGCGTGAAGCTCGACCGGGACACCGGGCACGTGACGGTCTGGGCGAAGGAGGACCCGGAGGACCTCGAGGAGGGCCAGGAGTCCCGCGAGTTCGACGACACCCCGTCCGACTTCGGCCGCATCGCCGCCACCACCGCCAAGCAGGTCATCCTGCAGCGGCTGCGCGACGCCGAGGACGACGCGACGCTCGGTGAGTACGCCGGCCGCGAGGGCGACATCGTCACCGGTGTCGTCCAGCAGGGCCGCGACCCCAAGAACGTGCTGGTCGACATCGGCAAGCTGGAGGCCATCCTGCCCACGCAGGAGCAGGTGCCCGGCGAGGAGTACCCGCACGGCATGCGCCTGCGCAGCTACGTCGTCCGGGTGGCCAAGGGCATGCGCGGGCCGTCGGTGACGCTGTCGCGCACCCACCCGAACCTGGTCAAGAAGCTCTTCGCCCTGGAGGTGCCGGAGATCGCCGACGGGTCCGTCGAGATCGCCGCCATCGCGCGCGAGGCCGGGCACCGCACCAAGATCGCGGTCCGCTCGACCCGCTCCGGGCTCAACGCCAAGGGCGCCTGCATCGGCCCGATGGGCAGCCGCGTCCGCAACGTGATGGGCGAGCTCAACGGCGAGAAGATCGACATCGTGGACTGGTCGGAGGACCCGGCCGACATGGTCGCCCACGCGCTGTCCCCGGCCCGGGTCAGCAAGGTCGAGATCGTCGACTTCGCCGCGCGCTCCGCCCGCGTGACCGTGCCGGACTACCAGCTCTCGCTGGCCATCGGCAAGGAGGGCCAGAACGCCCGCCTCGCCGCGCGGCTCACCGGCTGGCGCATCGACATCCGGCCGGACACCGAGCAGGCCTCCGGCGGGCAGGACAGCGCGGGCTGAACCGCCTAGGCCGAACCGCCCGGGCCGGACCGCCCGGGGGGTGCCGCGGCCCCGAGAACCCGGAGCATCCGGAAAAGGAGTTGCGGGTCCGGCCCTCGGCCTGGTCACGTACTGATCGAGACAACAGCCGTTCGATTTTTGCCCCAGAGGGGTGAGGTCGCTACGGGGAGGTAGACTTAACTGTGTCTGGCCGGACGCCTGCCCGAGCATGCCCTGAGCGCACCTGCGTGGGGTGCCGGGAGCGAGCGGCCAAGAGCGAGCTGCTGCGGATCGTGGCGATCGAGGGCGTCTGCGTCCCCGATCCACGCGGTACGCTGCCCGGCCGGGGTGCGTATGTACACCCCGCCCTGGTCTGTCTCGACCTGGCGGTCCGCCGCCGGGCGTTCCCGCGGGCCTTCCGGGTCCAGGGGCCGCTCGACACCGCGGAGCTCCGCGGGAATGTCGAGGCAGCCGAGACCGTTGCCCCGTAGGCAACACCGTAAGAAGCGTCGCACGGAACCCCCGCGCGGCCCTGGTACCTCGCGAGTTGGAAGTAGGTCGAGATTGCGATGAGCACTCGATGAGTACGCGATGAGTACGCCCATGAAGTAGCGACGGTCCGGCGGTAACCCGGACCTAAAAGGAGCGAAGTGGCTAAGGTCCGGGTATACGAACTCGCCAAGGAGTTCGGAGTGGAGAGCAAGGTCGTCATGGCCAAGCTCCAAGAACTCGGTGAATTCGTACGTTCGGCGTCCTCGACGATCGAGGCGCCGGTGGTACGCAAACTGACTGACGCATTCCAGCAGGGCAACGGCAGCGGCAAGTCCGCCAGGCCCGCCCCGCGCAAGCCCGCCGCCAAGCCGGCGGCACCCTCTCCCGCCTCTCCCGCGCAGGCCGCCAAGCCGGCCGCGCCCAGGCCTCCGGCGCCGAAGCCGGCCGCCGAGACCCCGGCCGCCCCGGCGAAGCCCGCCGCGGCCGCCCCGGGTCCCCGGCCGACGCCGGGTCC
>NZ_JASCXL010000163.1:0-17368 GCF_030010595.1 Streptomyces sp. CC224B
CGGACGGTTCGCCGCGGCCATGCGGGACCACGTCATCGCCCGGCCCGCGGTGGTGACGTGGCCGCGACGAAGGCCGCCGTCACCGCCCGGCTTGTGCTTGTACCAGCGCCGCCCCTGCTCGGTCTTATACGCCCGCTGGGCCTCCGCTTCGGCTTCCTCGGTCCGCCCCAGCCGCCCCAGTGCGCTGCTGCGGTACTCCGTCAGGGCCTGCCCCACGGCCCGGAGCGCGGCGAAGGCGAGCGCGGACGCCGCCAGGACCGGGTCCTTCTCCAACCCGCCCGGCTCCACCCGCTCTAGGAACTCGCGTCGGGCGCGCTCGATGCCCGCCTCCAGCGACGCTCGAACGTGGACAGTGACAGCAGCGACGTCGACCGGGACGGACGCGGTCCCCTAGGGCTTCTCGATCCAGGCCCGCTGCTTCCTAGTGGCGCGAGCCTCCCTGGGCCCGGTGGTACAGAAGAGCCACGGCGACTCTGCACCAACGGGGCCTCCTTGTGTCCTTCAGGGGCCCGCGATCAGCCACAAGACCGCCTCGCAATCACCGGCAGCCGATGGAGCGTCCCCGGCGCCGAGGCCCTCCTCCAACTCCGCGCGATCATCAGCAACGGCGACTTCGACGCCTACTGGCACTATCACCTTGGTCGCGAGCATCACCGCACTCATGGGAACCAAGACCACTACGGATGCCGCTTGCCGGCCTGAAGTCCCGGGCTCAGCATGATCCGAGGAGGAAAGCGGTCACCGCAGCGGCGAAGCGGTCGGGGACATCGTGGTGCACGACGTGCCCGGCGGGCAGTTCGACCCGGCGGATTCCGTCGGGCCGGCGGGCAGCCATGTCTTCGGCGTGTTCGGGCGCCAACTCGTCGCTGTGGGTTCCATGG
This sequence comes from Streptomyces sp. CC224B, assembly GCF_030010595.1. Taxonomy (NCBI): domain Bacteria; kingdom Bacillati; phylum Actinomycetota; class Actinomycetes; order Kitasatosporales; family Streptomycetaceae; genus Streptomyces; species Streptomyces sp. CC224B. Next base: position 882 of record NZ_JASCXL010000163.1, read on the forward strand.
ATCAACAGCGTGGGGCAGGTCACCGATATCCAGTCGTTCCAGTGGTCACCGTTGAGCGCCTTCTGGGACGCCACAGTGTCCGCGATGTCGAAGGAGAAACCCCAGCCCTGATCCGACTGACGGAAGGAACATTCGAAATAGGGTGCCGCCGCACCCAGGGCCGCGACCAGCGCCTCCCGGGACGGCACAATGCCGGGAAGTCGCGTAGTAAACGACCAGTCGCAGTCCACAACCGCACCAATATCCTCGACGATCAGCGTGCTGACCTTGTCCGGGTGCCGGGCCGCGAACTGGTAGGCATTCACCCCGCCCAGCGAATGGCCCAGCACCGCCACCGGACCGACGTCCAACTGCTGGTGAAAAGCCGCAACATCAGCGACATACTCGTCCCGCTCGTAACTGCGAGCACGGTCAGACTCCCCATGCCCACGCTGATCGAGCGCGATCACTCTCCACTCAGGAGCCAGCGCCGCAGCCAACGGAGCAAACACCAACGCTTCGCTGTAATGCCCGTGAAGAGCCAGAAGCGGCCTCCCGGGACCCCCGAAGTCCACATACGACAGTGTCCGACTACCCACCATGAAGAATCTACGCATGGTGCGGATGGTAGGAGACTCCACTGACACTTCTCGGCTCACCAGCACCCGTCGAAGCCCGCCCGGATCGGACACCCTCCCTCAGGTGGCCAGGACTTCGCGGAACTCGGCGAGCGTGCGCATGGGCGGAACGCCCTGCCGGGCACGGTGGTCGGGCTGCGCTGTCACCATGGCCTCCTCGTCGCTGCAGTCGACGGTACCCGGCCGCCCCCTCCTGATGCTCGCTGATGCCGAACACCGCTGGACCCCGGCAGGTGGGTCCGTAGCACGGGGTGGAGCTTGTCGTCGGTGATGACCGGGGGTCGGCCGCCACGCTTGCCCGGGCCGCGGCGTCGAGTTCCTCCAGGGTCACTCGCGAATGTTCTCCCGCTCGGTCTTCGCCGTCGCCCCAATCTGCCCTCGCATCTGTCCGGATCGCATGGGGGGGTGCGAGGGCGTCCTCGACGGCGATCGCCGGTGACGGCAAGAGGCGGGGCCGGACACGAGGCAGGGCCCCGGCCGGAATCCGGGGCACCGTTCTCGTCTGCGCCTTGCGACCGAGCCGGAAGGGTCTCAGCGGCGGCTCGCCGACCGCTGGAAGGGGTAGCTCTTCCACCGCACCTACGCCAGCGGCTCCATCGCCTGCGGACCCGCAGCCTGCACCTGGGGCCGGACCGGCTCGACGTCTTCGCCCGCAAGAAGGGACTTCGCCCGCGGGACCGATGACCGCCTGTACAAGCGCACCTACACCGCCAGCGCAGACGAACTCGGCCAAGGAGACGCAAACCCGCGCTGACACCGCCCCCACCTAACGACGCCCACCACAGCCCGTGAGGCACAGACCCGGATCCGCGCCGTCCAAGGCGATTTCGATCAGCCGGAAGGCGGGCCGAGACACCCGTCATCGGGCTCAGCGCACCGCGCGGCGGTCCTGGCCAGCAGCGAGTCGCATGGCGACTGCAACGAAGCTGGCTTGGGTTCGCGACCGTGAGCAGCGTCACATCTGACATCAGCCGAACGGGCCCTGATGTCCGATTAGTTGGCGTTGCCAGGGCAGTCGCACAGGGCCTAGGAAGGTGTGCGGCACTGCAAACCCATCCATTGCAGGAGAGGTTGTTTTCGTGTCTGGTTTACTTAGGCGAAGAGGCACTCTGGGACGATTAGCCACGAGTGTGGCGCTTGCCTTGCTCGTGGGATCCGGGGCGGCAGCCGCCGCACCCGACCCCGGTTCCACCCCCAGCCCCGACCCCAACGCCGCTCCCTCCTCCCGCCCCGCGGCGGGACCGGAGAAGAAGAGGCAGGCTGGTCACCGGCCCGAGTCGGGCAAGAATCCGCAGGCCGGTCCCTCGTTCAAGCAGAAGGACGGGGTCTGGCAGGTCGACAGCACCGAGACAGTGCTGCGCAACACCGTGACCGACAAGGACAACGACAAGGCCAACCTCACATTCGAGGTCTATACGACGGACGCCGACGGCAAACCGAAGACGCAAGTCAAGCTCAACGACAGCGAGTACGGCGTCCTGGTGTCCGACTACGTTCCCTCCGGCGAGCGTGCGCAGGTCACGGTGCCGGTAGGGAAGCTCAAGCCAGGCGTCACCTACACCTTCCACACCTCTGCCTACGACGGCGGCCTGTACGAGACCGAGTGGTCCCCCTGGGCCAACTTCAAGATCCGTGACCGGGCCGTCGACATCAAGCTGCCTGAGCCAGACAAGGACGCCCCGACCCTCAACCAGGACGCCTACCAAGAGCGGCAGCTGATCCACCAGCCATCGGCCTTCCCGGTCCCACCGACCGAGCCACCCATCGGCTACAGCGCCTCGGACGGCTGGAACTGCGGCAGGCTGAACGAGAAGACAGGCATCCAGCCCTGTTCGCGCCTGGTCCCCGATGACAGCATGAAGACCCGTGACGCCCTGAGGAACGGGGCGAGGGGAACGAAGGCAGAGCTTCCTCACCTGGTCGACTGGTGTGAAGGCCTGGGCAGCTCGTACATCAAGCGGTTCGAGGCATGCATCGCGGGCTTCAAGTACGAGTACCACGGCATCGTCATCAAAGACGGCAGGCCCACCGGGGAAACGCTGTACGCCGCATGGGCAGTAGGCCAGGAAGTGAAGCTCTCCGGAACCTCGCCGACGTTCAAGCAGCAGCTCACCCTCGTACCACTGGAAATCGACAAGGATTTCGGATCGGTCACGCTCAACGTGGAGTTCGACTGCCTGCTTTCTGACCGGTGCTCCAGCGGCCAGCAGTCCTGGGACGGGGCGCTGGTATGGACGAGTGCGAATCCGTGGTCGCACACCGCCGTCGGGACCACCGACCACACCTGGAACGCGGCCGACAAGGCTGACACGCTCGACCTCTCCACGAAGATCACCGCCTACGCGCCCGTCACGAACCCGGCCGCCTCCCGCTGGATAACCAACGACGCGCAGATCCGCTGCGACAAGATCTCCTCCACCACCAAGCCGGGCTGCACGTTCCACAAATACATCCCGACGTGGACCTTCCACACGAAGAAGTTCCCCGTCGCGGCCGCACACGCGTGGCTGATCCAGGCCAAGCTCCCCAACCACCCGGGCAGCGAGACACACAAGAAGCCGATGTTCTACCTGCCCAAGGCCACCAGCAATGTCCATGGCCGCAACCCGCAGAAAAACCGCGACGTCATCTGCCCGAAGGTCTCCGGAAATGCCTGGGCCAAGGCCAAGGGACACCCCGAGACCACGCTGCTCACCGACATCAGCAGCGGGGATGTGCGCAGCTGCGACGAGTTCGCCTACGCGGCCACCTACAACTCCGGCGGGATGCCGAAATCCATGGACGGACTGAACGAGGTAGCCTCCGGCGATGCCTGCCTGCAGACCTATTCCAAGCGCGCCAAGCAGGGCGAATGGCACCTGTACGACGACGACCGTGAGGCGGCGCCGACGTTCAAGGAAGTCTGCGGGCGTTCCACGATGTCCAACTGGATGAACACCCAGTCGATGCAGTCCTTCCCCAGCGAATTCAGCCAGAAATACCGACTGCTGGACAAAGACCCCTACTGGGTCGACACGCCGGGCTTCGATCACTGCGACGCAACCAAAGCGACCGTGAAGTGCACCGTTCCCAGACCGTAGACGCCCTGTAGACACCAGCGGGCCCGGCGGGCAGCGAAAACATGGAGGTTTTTCCAGCCCGCCGGGCCCGCTGGTACCCCGCAGACGCTAGGGACTTGGGCGGGGGCCGTCCAGCACAGTTCCGCCCGCGGGAAACAGCCGCGGGTCCCTAGGGTCGACCCAGGTCAGCCCGCCTGTCGCGGTCAGCGCCGGCCAGTCGTGCCGGTCAGCCGTCCCGTCCGGATGACGCAGGCAGCGCCCCTCCTCCAGCGCCGCCGCCATCTCGCCGAGCCAGTCGGCCACCGGCCAGCCGTACGACGACGGATACGGCTCATCCCCGAGGTCAACAGCCCACGTGCCCAGATTGCCGTAGGACGGCTCCCCGTCACGCGCGTCGACGTACCAGCCGGACCAGGTATCCCCCGGAGTGCGCGCGAACGGCAGGATGCCCGCCTCCCGCTCCCAGTCCTTCGTGTGCGTCCGGTACTCCTCGACCAGCGCACCGAGGGGCAGCATGGTCTTACCCGACGGGAGGATCCCTGCCACGTCTGCCGCACCATCCTCCTCGATGCCGTCATGGAGCCGATACCAGGCCGCCAGCGCAGGAGGGAGAACTACACCCATGGCGGCCTCGGCAGCCGCGATGTCGGCATCACCGGCCGCAGGACGCAGCAGCGCGGCGGAGGCCGGGGCATGAGCGTGCAGCCACCGCTCGATCCGGTCCCAGGCTGCGATGACGTGTGCGCCTAACTCTTCCGCGTTCCGTCGATCTGCCATACCGCCACAGTACAAGCGCACTATGCCGAGCGGACGGTCACCAGACATCCCTGAGGATGCGGATCAGGCAGTCCCAGCCCTGGCTGACGCCGTCAACAGCCGGAACGCGGCTCATCGGGCCTCTCACAAGGGAGTGGCGGCGCTGGGAGCGGGTGCGGACGTGGTGCTGAGAGCGACCATGGACGTGTGGTGGGCGGCGCTGTCGGCGCCTTTTAACTCCGCAACATCTGTGCGCAGTTGGCGGGCCTGCTCACGTCGCCCCTGGGCGGCGCGGCGGGTAGCGGGGTCGACGAAGGAGGCCAGGGTGACGCTGAAGGCGCGGGGCCGGTCGGGGTCCAGCCCGGCGCACCAGGCGTCCAGGATCGATAGGGGCCGAGCGGATGCCGGTGCGGCGGTGTTCGGTCAGCTTCCGCCCCTCCACGGCCGTGCTCCAACGTTCGTGCGCGGCCTGGCGTGTGGTGCCCGCAGCCTCGCCGACGGCCGTCCAGCAGGCGCCGCTCTCGCGCTCGACCACGACGGCCTGGCGCAGGAGTTGCTGAGACAAGTCGAGCAGGTGCCGGGCGCCGCCGATCAGGCCCTGGTCTCCGGTGGCAGGCCGGGTGAGGGCGGCGAGCGCGCCTGGGGGATGTCCGCGAAGGTGCGCGCGGGCGAGGTGGGCCTCGTCGAGCGGGGTGAGCGGCAGTGGCCGCTCCGTGTCCGTGATTTTGTTGCCGTCCAGGGGTGTGCTGCCAAGGCATCGCTGACCGTAGGCAAACCTTGGCAGTCGGCTCGGATTTCCGTCTCGTCGGGCCGGTCGTACGGTCCGCCCGCAGTTGCTCAACGGTGACTCGTCCGGTGCCCGGCAGGCCCGCGGCCGCCCAGGCCACCTGTGCCCGAGGGCTGGCCAGTAGCCTGCCGTCCAACGAGCGGAGCTCATGGCGCGGTGGCCCAAAGATCAACGGCAGCAGGGGTGCGTGGGGCGAACCGGGAGCGCGCATGCGACCGGTTCCGGGCTGTGCACGTCAGACCGACCACCGGAAGACTGAACGCCGACCGGCCCTCAGGGCCACCACGTCTCGTACGGCCCTCTGGTGAAAGGCTGGTAGGACACATGAGGAATCGATCGCTCCGCATCCTGACAACGGGCGTCGCCCTGGCAGCTGCCACGAGCGCGATCGTCACCACAGCGCCGCCCGCGCAGGCGGCCACCACGACGCACTGCTCCACCTCGACATCCTTCGCTCTTCTGCCGACCGGGCAGGGGTACCTCTTCCCCAATCTGAGTGCGCCGGCGGCCGGCTGCGACTTCGTCGACAACGGCGCTCCCTACCACTTCACCGTCGACACGGCGACGACGACCGTGTTCACCGGAGGCGGGCAGACCCAGTCGTACACCGTCAAGAACCTGAGGACAGAGTGCACGCATGCAGGGACGAGCAACGGTTACGTCAGGGCCTACGGCTGCCACGTTCCCGGAACATCCCGCGAACGGTAAACCGGCACTGCCCGAGAGCGGTCGGCGCCTGCTGCCACCAACTGCCCATGCCTGGTCCTCAAGGCTGGCTGAGTGCGGCGTCAGGGGCCGACTGACGTAGCCGGTCCCGTCGTGCGGAGCTGCCACATCCGTGGCCGCTGACCGTCACCTCCTGGTGGAGCCGCTTGGCGGTGGCCGCCCGGCGCTCGGACGCAGAGACCTGCGGCAGCATGGCCTCCACGACGAACCGCGTTCCGCCTGCTCCTGGGCCTCTGCGCGGGGCGGAAGGACGGCGCGCCTGTTCCGCACGGTCTGCTCCTCCTGTAGGACCTGTGCCATCGCGGCCCGCAGCACGACCCGGTCAGGTCCACGCCGGACGTCTCGCCGCCACTCATGCCTACCCCCAGGCGAGGTAGCCGAGGTTCAGGTCCCCAAGGCCGACCACCCGCCGCACCTGGTCCACCAGCCGCCCGGTGAACAGGCGCCGGGCCGGCGTCTCGCCGTACCGGTCGATGTTGTCGCACACCACCTGAGGGTCTCTCATCGCGCGCACCCGCCAGTCGCGGACCTGGTCGTGGGTCAGCTCTCGAGGACGAGGTCCTGCTCCTGATCGACGTCGTCGACGGCCACAGCGAGCGCGGCGGCCGGATGTGGGGCGGGCACCACGACCGGCGCGACGGGCGCGGCCTGGACGACGAGGGTCTGCGCAGCCGCGGCCGCGGCTTCGGCGCAGGCCTTCGCGCCGCCTGCCGGGCGTGGATCTGCTCCCACTCGGCCCGCGGGCCCAGACCCTGGCCGACACGTCCTGATGGAGCCACTTGGCCGTGGCTGCCCGGCGCTCGTCCGCGGAGACCTGCGACAGCGCGACCTCCACGTCGGCCGCGACCTTCCGGCGCTGCGCACGGCGGTCCTCGCACCGGTCCTGGCAGCGGGAGCAGCCCCGGCCGGAGTCGAGCAGCACCCGATCGTGCACCGGGTGTCGCCGCGGTCCCGGCGCTGCGGCAGGCCACGGGCCAGCAGCCAGCCCACCAGGTTGGTGACCGGGCCGCCGGAGCACAACTGCTCGGCCAGGCGCCGGGCGAGGCGGCCGGACCGGTCTCGACGAGGCGAGGGGACACGGCGCAGGAGACGGCGGGCGTCCTTGGCATCGTTGTGCAGGGGCTCGTCTTCTTCCACCGCCGCTCCCCCGCGGTGCCGCAGCCCCGGGGGGGCGTCAGCCTGGTTGGACGCCTTGCGCACGGTGATGACCGTCCTGGCCGTTGCCGCCCTCGCGATCCGCCGCCGCGAGGTTCCTGGCACCGCGCGCGCCGGCCCCGCGGGCCCGTCACCCGCGTCCGCGGCGCTGGGCAACGGGCCCCGGGCCCGCCCCGCCCGCACCCGCCTTGACGCCCGCCCCGGCCTACGGCGGTACGGAACCGTAAGCTGCGGCCCGCCCGGTACCGGCCGGACTGCCGTTACCGGGGTCAGACGACGCCCTGGGCGAGCATCGCGTCGGCGACGCGTTCGAACCCGGCGATATTGGCGCCCATGACGTAGTCGCCGGGGGCCCCGTAGCGTTCGGCGGTCGCGCGGACTGTCTCGTGGATATCGCGCATGATGCCCGCGAGGCGGGCCTCGACCTGGTCGAAGGTCCAGGACTCGCGGGCCGCGTTCTGCCGCATCTCCAGGGCGCTGGTCGCCACGCCGCCCGCGTTGGCGGCCTTGCCCGGGCCGAAGAGGACGTCCGCGTCGCGCAGGACGCGGACGGCCTCGGGGGTGGTGGGCATGTTGGCGCCCTCGGAGACCGCTTTGACACCGTTGCGGACCAGGGTCCGCGCCGCGTCGGCGTCCAGTTCGTTCTGGGTGGCCGAGGGGAGGGCGACATCGGCGGGGACGTCCCAGACGCTGCCGCCCGCCACGTAGCGGGCCGAAGTCCCCCGGCGCTCGGCGTAGTCGCTGACGCGGCCGCGTTCCTGCTCCTTGATCTCCTTGAGGAGGGCGAGGTCGATGCCCTTCTCGTCGACGACGTAGCCGCCGGAGTCGGAGGCGGTGAGCACGTGCGCGCCGAGGGCCTGCGCCTTCTCGATCGAGTAGAGGGCGACGTTGCCGGAGCCGGAGACGGTGACCGGGCGGCCTTCCAGGTCCTCGCCCCGGGTCCGCAGCATCTCCAGGGCGAAGAGGACGTTGCCGTACCCGGTGGCCTCGGCGCGGACCAGGGAGCCGCCCCAGCCGATTCCCTTGCCGGTGAGGACGCCCGCCTCCCAGCGGTTGGTGATGCGCCGGTACTGGCCGAAGAGGTAGCCGATCTCGCGGCCGCCGACGCCGATGTCGCCGGCGGGGACGTCGGTGTGCTCACCCAGATGACGGTGCAGCTCGATCATGAAGGACTGGCAGAAGCGCATGACCTCGGCGTCGGAGCGGCCACGCGGGTCGAAGTCGCTGCCGCCCTTGCCCCCGCCGATGTTGAGGCCGGTGAGGGCGTTTTTGAAGACCTGCTCGAAGCCGAGGAACTTCACGGTGCCGAGGCCGACCGTCGGGTGGAAGCGCAGGCCGCCCTTGTAGGGGCCGAGCGCGCTGTTGAACTCGATGCGAAAGCCCCGGTTGACGTGGACGCGGCCCGCGTCGTCCTGCCACGGCACCCGGAAGATGAGCTGCCGCTCGGGCTCCACAAGCCGCTCCAGGACACGGACCTCGAGGAGTTCGGGGCGCGCGGTGAGTACCGGTTCCAGGGACTCAAGGACCTCGCCGAGTGCCTGGTGGAACTCGACTTCGCCCGGGTTGCGCCGCAGGACCTCCGCGTGGAGGGGGCGGAGCAGGGCCGGCATGTCCCGGTGAACGGGCTGGGTGGGGAGCGCGGTCATCTGGTCGTTTCCTGTTCGGTGGGACGGTGTGGGTCCCGGGCGTGCGATGTGCCTCCGTACCCCGCGCACCCCCGGAGAGGGACTTGGTACGGACGGTACAAGGGCCGTGCCGGGGCGCCCCCGCCGGGGCGGGCAGCGAAAGCGGCGGCCGGCCAGCCGACGATGGCGACGGCGGAAAGCAGCGGAAGGTCACTTCGCTCCGGCACCAGCAACCCCCGCGCCGCCAGAAGCTGCCCGTACAGCGCGATGGCACGGGCCGGCTGGCTCCGGCACCGTAGTCGACCGGAGGACGTCGGCCGGCGCCCCGCACTCCCGGGCCGCGCGCTCTTGCCGGGCCCGGAGCAGGGCAGCGGCCCGGGCGACCGCGGCCTGGTGGCGGCGCCGTGCCCGGGTCGCCTCGACCGAGGCCGGCACGTTGTCCGCGACGATGTCCGGCTCGGGAAAGGCCCGGTGGCTCAACTCCCGCATCACGGCGGTCTGCCGCCCCATGGCCTCCGCGATGGCCGGGCCAACCCCCGACGGCCGGACGGGCTGGCGGTGCACCTCGATGGCACAGCGGTAGCCGTCCGGTGGGGGTCGTCGCTGCACCGGCGCGGCGGGCACGGCCAGCGGAGCCGCGTCGGCGGCCGCCGTGGCAGGGCCAGCCTGCATGAAAGCGGGCGCCAGGACGTGCGGCGTTCGCACCGCGCACCTTTTCGTTGGCGCCCGCGACCAGCTTCGCCGCGCTCCAGCGCAGCTTCGTGCCGTACGCGGGGGCGTCGGGGGTGTCCAGGCGGCTGGTGTCCGCGTCGAACGCCGCGGCCTGGACGTGACCGGTGAGCTCCGGCACGGCCGCGGCGAGGATGCCGTCGAACCGCGCGAGGACGCTGCCACCGGCGGCCGGGCCACCATGCCACGCTCGGTCAGACCGGTCAGGCAGTCGGGCGCTGTGCCGGGGCAATCGTCTCCTCTGGCTCCAGTTCGGTCAGTGCCGCGGCACGCTCAGCGGCAGGCGTCGGGCCGAAGCCAGTCGCCACGGCTTCCCCGGCTTCGCCCCCCACCGCCTTCGCCACCGGCAAGAACCTCGTCGACGAGGCGGCCGCCCGCGCGTCCCTGAGCGAGGTGGTCGGCGACTGACTCCACGCAGCACTCGTGGGATGCTCGCCCACGCCGAAAGCAGTTCCCACCGGGCCAGAAGGGACCATCTCATGCCGATCCAGGGTGTGCTCTTCGACGTGGACGACACCCTGTTCGACTACTCGACCTCGGAAAAAGCCGGCGTGCTCGGCCACCTGCGGGCGCAACGGCTACTCGATCAGTTTCCCGACCCTGCCACGGCACTCGCGATCTGGCGGACGATCATGGAAACGCAGTACGCACGCTTCCTCAACGGCGAACTCACCTTCATCGAACAGCGGCGCGAACGCACCCGCCAATTCCTCTCCCACATCGGACAGGACACCTCTGCCTTGTCGGACCAGGAAGCCTCCGCCTGGTTCGCCGAATACGAGGCCCACCGCAACGCCGCCTGGGCGGCATTCCCCGATGCCGAGCCCGTCCTCAGGAAACTCGCACCCGACTACCGGCTTGGAATCGTCTCCAACTCATCCACCGACCACCAGCGCGGCAAACTCCACGCCATCGGTCTGCTGCCCTACTTCGACAGCACGCTCATCTGCTCCGATCAGCACGGCGCAGCAAAGCCCGCACCGAGCATCTTCCTCGCAGGCTGCACGTCCATCGGCCTCCCACCAGACGAAGTGGCCTACGTCGGAGACAAGTACACGCTCGACGCCGTGGGAGCCCACGACGCAGGGCTGCATGCCTACTGGCTCGACCGGGCGAACACCAGTCTCGGCAACGCCACCAACGACGGCGTCCGCGTCATCCACTCCCTCGACGAACTCCCCGACGCCCTCACCCTCTGAACCCCACCGGCACCTTGCCGACCACAGCGACACCTCGCTGACCACCGCCCCGCTGGGATGCCCCCAGCAGGGCCTTCTCGTGCTCATCTCGTTGGCACGCTCAGTGCCGCACTCATCGGCATTCTCGGCGTCGCCCAACACACGGCTTGGCGGCGTCGTTCGACATGGATTGGTCGATCGGGGCCGATGCGCCGTCGGGTATGTCGAGCGGCTCGGGGAACGCGCGACGCCTCGGCTTGGGGTGCACGCACAGGTTCAGCCGGCGTCGTGCTTCAGTGTGACCGGGTCGAAGCTCATCACTGCATAGCTCTCCCCCGGACCGGGTGGCCGCGTCCAGCGTCCGGTGCCCTCACCGGCCGTACGCACGCCAAGCGCCACGTCGAACTCCACCGGCACCATAAGCGCGAACTCCGACGCCGCGCCGCCTCACCACGCGCCCGAGTGCCCCGCACGATGTACGCGAGCAGCCCGGCCTCCCGCAGCATCCCCAGGTGGTACTCCACCGACCACTCCGACAGGCCGGTCCGGCGCACCAGGTACCCGATCCCCGGACGGCACGGCGACAGCGCGTGCTCCTGGGCGACACGCACCGTCGTCGCTCCGAAGCTGCGCGCCCGTGCGACCGGTGCCGCCGCGGCTGGTACAGCCCCGACCCGGCCACCCAGTGGACCGCCTGCATCCAGCAGTAGCCGTCCAGCGGATCCGGCCCGTCGACGTCGACAGCCACTGCCGCGCCTCCGGCACGAACAGGCCGGGCAGCACGGTGACCGCGACGGCGTCGTCGACCGCCGGGCGCGGAGCGGGCACCATCACGGCGGCCGGCGCCGCCACGGCGCTCACCGGCAGGCCCCGCCTGGCGCGCGCCGTCCTCGACCTCGCCGCGGCGGACACCGACGCCGGCGGCGCCCTGGCCCAGCACACCGCGCAGTGAGCTCTCGCAGTTCCGCCAGCGCCGTCCGGGCCTAACCGGCCGTGATCGGACCGCTATTGGCCGCCCGGGTTCGGGGAGGGCAGCGGGCGACACGCCAGCGCCAGGTGCGCGGCCGCGGTGCCCCCTGAATGGTGGACTTGCTGCTTCAGCTCAGGTCAACGGCAAGGCGATCCTCGGCCGGGGCAATCGCACCCTGGACTTCCAGGGCCGCTCTTCATCCGGCCGCTGAGGGATCCTGCCACGGGGCTCGGGCCATTCGGCCGCGGTAACCGGAGCCCCCGGCGCCACCGTCACGCGTTGATACGTTCCTGCACCTGAAGGAGACGCGCGTGAGTCACGTCCGCCTCCTGTCGCTTTTCGATCAGTTCGGGTAAGTACCTGCCACTGCGGAATCCTACGTCGCGGCGTCCTTCCGCTCGGGCGTGGTCGGCCGTTGCGGTGGTTGGGCGCCGGGGCGGCGGACGTACCACTCAATGAAGCGGCGGACCTCGGCGGAGCGGTCGCTGCCGGCCGGGACGGCGGCAGCGAAGTCTTTCCACAACTCCTCGCTGATGTTGCGCAGGACACGCTGCTTGTGCTTGTGGCGGTGCTGCCTGCGGCGCTCTTCTGGCGAGGACATGGGCGCATCATCGCAGGTGGCTTGCCACCAGTCAAAGGATCTGCCACTAGGGAGGGAGCGACCATGAAGAAGTACACGCTGACGATAACCATCGAGGCGGACGACGACATCGACGCCGACCGGATCCGCGAAGAGATGTACGAGGCGGGCGAGGACGTCCCGTTCAGCTTCCACATCGCGGGCATCACCGAGGAGAGCTGATGCCCGCAAGGTTCCAGGCCGCCACGGCGACCATCACATGGGCCGGCACCGACGACACGACCCCGCCCGGCCACTGCATCGCCGTAGGCACCGACACCCTCGGCGCCTACTGGCTCTGGCTCTGGCTCTGGCTCTTCAAGGGCACCACGCCGCACGACGACGCCTTCGTCGAAGCGATCAACATCCCGAAGCAAGCGGGCGAATCCTCGGTCGCTTACGGGGGCGGGGGAGGCTTCGTGGGGCTGGTGACCGACACGGAGGACACCCTGGCCCAGCTGGCCGCCCGCGCCGAAACAGAGAAGAGCTGACCATGCCCAGCAGCCATCGCCGCGCCCAGTAGGAGGCCATCGAGCGCCTCGGCCCCGAACCCACCACACCGCTGGAGCGCTATGAGCGGCCGTTATGACGACGGCGAGCTGATGTCCGCGAAGAAGCCTTCGAGGCCGTGGCGGCTGGCCATCCCGTCACCTGACGGACCCGTCTACAAGCCGCACCGCTCCGAATCCGCCGTCCTGGACGCCGTCGCCCAGGAGAAGAAGGACACCGACGCCCGGCAGATCACGATCGAAAGCTGGGCGGACGGCCGCTGGACCGTCTGGCTCCGCTGGGTACAAACCGGCACCAACTGGCACGCCGAGTAGACAAGGAGCACCCTCATGAAGGCGGTCTCCGCCGGCCCCAGGGAATGGGCCGGCACCACCCAGGACGCGTATGACCTGCACCGCTTCACCTCTGACAGGCGCGCCCGCTGCAACACCAGCATCCGGACCTACAGCCGGATCACCGACCACGACCACGTGCGATGGCCCTACATGACGCTGCGCACGCGCGCCGAGATCGAAGGTCTCTGGGCCGCGTACATGTACACCTTCTGCCCCGCCTGCGCCGGCAGTAAGGAGAGCAGGCACGGATGACACCCACACCGGTGAGATCGCGTTTCTCGACGCCCGGCTGAGCAGCCGCGCGCAGCGGATGCGATCCGCCCGGCCGGGCGCGGTTGTCAGTGGGAGCGGCAACAATCGCGCCTATGACCTCACCCCAGCGTCTCAACCAGTTCCTCACTGACATGCACTTGGAGGAGGCGGCCACGTTCACGGCCGTGCACGGCGCCGACGAGGACGCCGTGATCCGCCTCTTTGGCGGTGACCCAGAACGAACCCGTCCCTGGCGCCTGGAGGATTTGGGTGAGTACTACGACGGGGACTTAATTCTGGTCTCCCGGTCAGGACCGGCAATCGTCGTCGTTGAGCACAACGACTATCAGGGTTCGCGTGAGGAAGTGCTGCGCCCGCTGTCCCGCCTTGGCCGTACCGCCAGCGCCCACTGGAGCCTCAACGCGGCCTGCCGCCTGAGTCTGGCCGAGAACGGCCTGATCTCGTCCTCCTTTGACACGCTCGATCCCGAGAGCGCCTACGGTGCGCGCCGCGGCGCCTGGCAGCCTCTGCTGCACGGCCTTGACCTGGAAGGTTGGAGCGGCTGCGGCGCGAGCCTGGTGGCCGTCGAGCGTGCCACGGGCGCACGGTTCGACCAGGCGTGGGTACAGGGCACGCACCGGGCCGTGCAGATCACGCCGGTGCCTGCTTACCTGCTCGGCCAGGAGGACATCCACTCCCCCCTGCTGAAGCGGGAGCCCTTCATCAGCTACCTGGCCGCTCTGGGGCCCGCCATGCTGGGGCGGATGCGCCGCCACGCCCTGGACCTGGCCCTGGCCCACGCCGGTCTGCGCGAGCATCCCCTGGCCCTGGCCGCCCTCACCGCGGACACCCTCCCGGCCGCGGCACGCGAGCGGCTGCACGAGGACCTTGTGGCCGCCCACGACCAGGCGCTCCCGCGGGCGTTCGCGATGCCGGACAAGGAGCCTGAGGAAGTCGAAGTCGAGTGGGAGCGTCCATCGCACCTCGTCTTCCGCCAGGCCATCGTCTTCGACGCCCTCGCCCAGTGCGTCGCCGCCCACCTGCCCACTCCGGCAAAGGGCCTGCCGGACGTCCTCAACGACCTTGCCTCGGCGATGACCGGGGACAGTGCGCGGGTCCGTGAGTTCTCGATGGTCCAGCACCTCCACGACAGAGCACAGCGCACAGCATGACGACCGGTGCACCGCTTTGCATTTAGGTACTGTCTGGACCCCGCCTGCGCGTCGACGGTGCGCACGCGTCTGCCACCGACCAGGAGAGACTCATGACCACTCCTCCACCACACGACCACCCTGCGATACCCCAGCAGCCCGGGTACGGACCGCCGCACACTGCCGACGCCTGGCCCGGTGGACTTCCCCCCACGGACCCACAACACCCCGCTGCCCCAAGTACATGGTCCACGCCGCCGCCTGCACCCCCACTGGGGTGCCAGGTGTGCGGCAGCGGTCCCGCGGTCTTCACCACCATCTACGGGCACCGCGGCCGCCTCATCTACATGAGCTTTCTCAAGACGCGCGGTACCTTCTGCCGGATGTGCGCCCTGGCCGTCGTGCGGGACATGTCGGCCAGCACCCTGCTGCTGGGCTGGTGGAGCCCGTTCTCCCTGATCGCGACTCCCCTCACGCTGGTGGCCAATCTCGTGCGGTGGGTACAGCTGCGGCGCATGGCGCAACCACACGGCGGATGGCGTCACCCGCTTGACGCCGGACGCCCGCTGCTGCGCAGACCTGCCGCGCTGACCGGGATGGGAGTCCTGGCCGCGCTGGCAGCCACCGTCATCACAGTGAACGCCACCCGGGGCGGCGATGACCCCCCACGCCCCTCCCAACTGGCAGCCGGGCAGTGCGTGACCAACGCAGCGAGCTGGCCCGAACAAGACCTCGGGCTCGTCAACTGCCAGGACGCCGACGCCGACGCCATCGCTCACGCTCCGGACGAGCGGGGCCGATGCCTCTTCGCAGAAGACACTCCGCAACCGATTGAGGCCTCCTACGACGTCGACCCCGCCTACCGCGCGGACGGCAGACACATGTGTCTGAGCGTGTTCTCCGGAAGCAACTACTGATCTCGTTGCCGTGCGGATCGGACGTGACCTGTACAAGCCGGTGGCGGGGGCTGGCGTCGATAGTGACCTGGTGGTTGGTGGAGTACCGCCCGTTGCGCACCATGAGCCTGATGCCGTCCGCGGGTGGGCTGCACGTACTGGATACCGACGGGGAGCATGAAGAAGTTCCGCCGCGAGCCGTTCAGTTGACGGCTTCGTTCAGCGCCCAGAGCGCCCACAGGAGCACGGCCACCGGCAGCGCCACAGCAACCGTGCCGAGCGTGATGCCCATCCGCGCCCGGAACGCATCGACGTCCCCGCGGCCCCGCACCCGGTGCAGCACCACCAGGCCGGAGACGACCGCACCGACTGCCGCGGGCGCGATGCAAATCCACGGAAAGAAGCGGACCCACAACGGCCCCGGGATCTGCACCATCAGCGGGAGCACAATCATGGCGAGTGCGGCCGCACCCAGCACCAGCGAGGCCGTACCCCGCGCCTGCGGCCGCGCCGCCCTCTGTGCCCCCGGCCCGGCCATCTGCTCAACGCTCATGCTGGCAGGCTAGACACCGGTCCCCGCGCACCGCCTGGGCACGCGTACTCAGACCCTTCTGAGTAGCCCGCAGCCGACATGGGCGGGATGCGGATAGCCTCAGACTCCTATCAGCGGTTCGCCCCCCCGGATGGGCACCCCTCACGACGGCCCTGTCGGGCCGGAGCACTGCCCCGTGGCCGTGAGGAGGAGCTCCGGGGCTCGCCCGTGGCCTTCCGACACGGAGACACAGAGCTGAGAGGCCGTTCTCACCGGGCCTCCTTTGGTGGGAGCGGCGAGCATCACAGCGGGCAGCATCCACATGGCTCACCCGGCGCTGCCTGGTAAGCGGGGCCGGCGCGGCGGGGCGCCGGTGCTCACGATCATCACGCGGGCGGTGTCCGGGTTGTGGGCCTGGAGGCGAAAGCGCGCGGACCGTGGTGCCCACGGCCAGCTCCGCCGTCTGCCCGCGGGCCAGCTCCTGCGCGGCGTCTGGCCCACGCTCCACCGCGTCTAGGCCGTTTCCTTCGGATCATCCGGTCGTTGGTCTGGGTGTGTCGTTGACTGACGCCCAGTGGGCGCGGATCGAG
>NZ_JASCXL010000164.1:0-17209 GCF_030010595.1 Streptomyces sp. CC224B
AGGCCGGCGTCCACCTCGCCTCACTCATCCTCTGGCTCAGAGAACCCACCCAAGATCCTTTGCCAGACAGGCCCTAGCGGTCGAGCCTGCTGAGCACCCGGTGGGCGACGGGGTGCGTACGGACGATCTCGGCGAGCGTCGTCGAGCCGCGGGTGATCTTCGCGAACGCGTTCCACGCCGGGCGGAAGCCCGTGAGCGCCGTGTGGAACAGGCCGGGGCGCCGCTCGAAGACCGTGAGCAGCCGCCGCCCGACGGCCATCTCCACGCCGAGGCCCGCCTTGACCGCGAACGCGTAGTTCAGCGCCTGGCGGCGGGCGTCCACCGCGTCGTGGGCCTCGGCGATGCGCACCGCCCACTCCCCCGCGAGCCGCCCCGAGCGCAGCGCGAACGAGATGCCCTCGCGCGTCCACGGCTCCAGCAGGCCCGCCGCGTCCCCGCACACCAGGACCCGGCCCCGCGACAGCGGCGAGTCCTCGCTGCGGCAGCGCGTCAGGTGGCCGGAGGAGACGCCCGGCTCGAAGCCCGCGAGGCCGAGGCGGGCGATGAAGTCCTCCAAGTACCGCTTGGTGGCGGCGCCTTCGCCGCGCGCGGAGATCACGCCGACGGTCAGCGTGTCACCCTTGGGGAACACCCAGCCGTAACTGCCCGGCAGGGGGCCCCAGTCGATGAGCACGCGGCCCGCCCAGTCCTCGGCGACGGTCGCGGGCACCGGGATCTCCGCCTCCAGGCCGAGGTCCACCTGGTCCAGCTTCACCCCGACGTGTGCCCCTATGCGGCTGGCGCTGCCGTCGGCGCCGACGACCGCGCGGGCCAGGACCGTCTCGCCGCCCTGGAGGACGACGGCGACCGTGCGCCGGTCGGGCACGGCGGGCCCGTGCTGCTCCACGCGCGCCACGGTGACGCCGGTCCGCACCTCGGCACCCGCCTTCTGCGCGTGCTCGACGAGCTGCTGGTCGAACTCGGGGCGGTTGATCAGCCCGAACAGCATGTGCCGCGAGCGGCGGGTGCGGGTGAACTTGCCGTCCAGGGTGAACGTGACCGCGTGCACCCGGTCCCGCAGGGGCAGCTCGAAGCCGGGCGGCAGCGCGTCCCGGGACGGGCCGATGATGCCGCCGCCGCACGTCTTGTACCGCGGCAGTTCCGCTTTCTCCAGGACCAGGACGCTGCGTCCCGCCACGGCCGCCGCGTAGGCCGCGGAAGCTCCCGCGGGGCCCGCGCCGACCACGACGACGTCCCACACCTGCCGCGCGTCGTCCGCTGACTTCTCGCTGCTCACGTTGGTCTTCCGCTCCCGATCCCCGTCTTGGCCGCGCTGTCCTTGCTCTGCGGGGCATCCTACGGCGCACGCTCCCGCGACCCTCCTGTGGGAGGATCGGGAACGTGCACACCCCACGCACCGCGCCCACCGGCGCGCGCGGGGGCGCACGTACGAGACCACCGCGAACCGCACCCCCCGTCCCCCCGGGGACGACGTCGCACCTACGAGGAGCGTGCCCATGCCGTCGAATCCGATCGCCGAGACCGTCGCCTCGCTCATGCCGCGGGCGAAGGCGGAGCTCACCGAGCTGGTGGCCTTCAAGTCGGTGGCGGACTTCGCGCAGTACCCGCGCAGCGAGAGCGAGGCCGCCGCGTCCTGGGTGGCCGACG
This sequence comes from Streptomyces sp. CC224B, assembly GCF_030010595.1. Lineage (NCBI taxonomy): Bacteria > Bacillati > Actinomycetota > Actinomycetes > Kitasatosporales > Streptomycetaceae > Streptomyces > Streptomyces sp. CC224B. The sequence continues at coordinate 1,648 of NZ_JASCXL010000164.1, forward strand.
CGCTGCGCGCCGAGGGCTTCCAGGACGTCGCGCTCCTGGACACCCCGGACGGCACGCAGTCCGTGTACGGCTTCCTGCCCGGCCCCGCGGACGCCCCGACGGTCCTGCTGTACGCGCACTACGACGTGCAGCCGCCGCTGGACGAGGCGGGCTGGGACACGCCGCCGTTCGAGCTGACCGAGCGGGCCGGCCGCTGGTACGGGCGCGGCAGCGCCGACTGCAAGGGCGGTGTGATCATGCACCTGCTCGCGCTGCGCGCGCTGAAGGCCGACGGCGGTGTCCCGGTGAACGTCAAGTTCATCGCGGAGGGCTCCGAGGAGCAGGGCACGGGCGGCCTGGAGCGGTACGCGGAGGCGCACCCGGAGCTGCTGCGCGCGGACACGATCGTCATCGGCGACGCGGGCAACTTCCGCGTCGGCCTGCCGACGGTCACCGCGACGCTGCGCGGCATGACCCTCGTCCGCGTCCAGATCGACACCCTGGAGGGCAACCTGCACTCCGGGCAGTTCGGTGGCGCCGCCCCGGACGCGCTCGCCGCCCTGGTCCGCGTCCTCGACTCGCTGCGCGCCGAGGACGGCTCGACCACCGTCGACGGCCTGGACGGCGACGGCGCCTGGGACGGCCTGCAGTACGCGGAGGACGACTTCCGCAAGGACGCCAAGGTCCTCGACGGCGTCGGCCTCATCGGCGAGGGCACGGTCGCCGACCGCATCTGGGCGCGCCCCGCGGTCACCGTGCTCGGCATCGACTGTCCGCCCGTCGTCGGCGCCACGCCGTCGGTGCAGGCTAGCGCGCGGGCGCTGATCAGCCTGCGGGTGCCGCCGGGCGTGGACGCCGCGGAGGCGACGAAGCTGCTGCGCGCCCACCTGGAGGCGCACACGCCGTGGGGCGCCCGGGTGCGCACGGAGCAGATCGGCCAGGGCCAGGCGTTCCGCGCGGACACCACGAGCCCCGCGTACGAGGCGATGGCGGCGGCCCTGCGCGAGGCCTACGACGGCCAGGAGATGCAGGCCTCGGGCATGGGCGGCTCGATCCCGCTGTGCAACACGCTGGCCGCGCTGTACCCCGAGGCGGAGATCCTCCTCATCGGCCTGAGCGAGCCGGAGGCGCAGATCCACGCCGTGAACGAGAGCGTGTCCCCCGAGGAGCTGGAGCGCATGTCCGTCGCGGAGGCGCTGTTCCTCCAGCGGTACGCGGCCAAGGGCTGACCCCGGCGGCGGCCCGCTCCCCGGCCGAGGAGCGGGCTGCTCGCCTGACGGCGGCCTCTGCCACGGGCAGAAGCCGTACGCTCCAGGCGAAAGGGCCGCGCCTGCCGTCCGCTCCCGTGCGTACGGTCACCGCATGAATGCCTTGGAGATCATCGAACTGCGGCCCCGCCTCCACCTGTTCCGCTTCCCCGTGGGCCAGGCGTACCTGTGGCGCGACGGTGACGAGCTGACCCTCGTCGACGCCGGACCGCCCGGCTCCGGACCCGCCCTCCTGGACGCGATCACTCAGCTCGGACTGCGCCCGGGCGCGCTGCGGCGCGTCGTGCTCACCCACTTCCACGGCGACCACTCCGGCGGCGCCGGCGAGGTCGCGGAGGCGACCGGCGCCGCCGTGTTCGCCCACCACCTGGACGCGCCCATGGTGCGCGGCGAGGTGCCGGGCCCCGCCGCGGTCCTTGAGGACTGGGAGGTGCCGCTCTTCGAGACGGTGACGAAAGACGTGCCGAAGCCCACGGAGCAGCACGTGTACGCCGCCGAGCTCCAGGAGGTCACGGACGGCGACGTGCTGCCCTTCGCCGGCGGCGCACACGTCGTCGGCGCGCCGGGGCACACGCGGGGCAGCATCGGCCTGCACCTGCCGGAGCACGGCGTCCTGTTCACCGGGGACGCCGTCGCGCAGGCGCCCGGCGCCGGGGTACTCCTCGGCGTGTTCAACCAGGACAAGGCGCAGGCCGTCGCGTCGTTCCGGCGGCTCGCCGCGCTGGAGGCGGACACCGCGTGCTTCGGCCACGGCGATCCGGTCCGCGCGGACGCGGCGGCGGTGCTGCGCGCGGCGGCGGCGCGGTACGTGACCGCCTAGGAGCCGACCGGCTCGCCCGCCTCCAGGTACAGCGGCGCGCCCCGCTCCCGCGCCCGCAGCGCCCAGCGCAGCCGCACGTAGCGCATCGGCGGCAGCAGCCGGGCCGCCTCCTCCTCGGTGACGAACCGCCAGTCGCGCAGTTCGGGGCCGGGCAGCAGGAGGCGCTGCGCGTCGGAGCCGTGCAGGACGCCGCCGTCGAAGAGCAGGCGCATGCCGCCGTACCCGGGCGGCCGGGGCGGCTCCCAGTCGGCGACCAGGAGCCGGGGGGTGCCGGTGAGGTGGATGCCGGTCTCCTCGGCGACCTCGCGCACCCCGGCGCGCGCGGGCGCCTCGCCCCGTTCGACGACACCGCCGGGGAACTCCCAGCCGGGCTTGTACGTCGGGTCGACGAGGAGCACCCGGTCCTGCTCGTCGAAGAGCAGCACGCCCGCGGCGAGGGTCTCCGCGGTGGGCTCGGGTGTCTGCACGATGTCGCAGGCGGAGGCGGCGCCGGTGCGCACGGCGTCCGCGATGCGCTCGGCCGTCTCGTACGGGGTGAGGGAGGTGGTGTCGAGGCGGTGGGTGTCGGCGCCCAGCCAGGACACGAGCGCGGCGTGGTAGGGCTCGATGGGGTCGAACGGCCACGCGGGTACGCGCGGTTCGCCGTCGCGCGGGTCCAGGGATGCGTCGCGCGGGTCCAGGGGTGCGTCGCGCGGGTCCAGGGGTGCGTCGCGCGGGTCGGGTGCGTCGCGTGCGGCCACGCGTGCGCGCAGGATCGTTTCGTCCGGAGCGAGCAGGATGTGGCGTATCGCTATCCTGCGTGAGGCGAGGCCGCCGAAGATCTCGTCGCGGTACTCCTGCCGCAGCAGTGTCATCGGCACCACCAGGACCCCGCCGAGCTCCGCGAGCAGCCCGGCCGCCGTGTCGATGACGAGGCGCCGCCAGATCGGCAGGTCCTGGTAATCGCCCACCTCGGCGAGGTGCTTGGCGGGCAGCAGGTACGGCAGGGCGTCGCCGATGACCTCGGGGTCGAACAGCGTGCTGTTCGGGATCAGCTCGACCAGTTCCCGCGCGGCGGTGGTCTTGCCCGCACCGAATGCCCCATTGATCCAGACGATCACGTTTCCCCCTCTTCTGTTGACCCCCAGTGGCTTGCCCGCCAAACGGTGCCACGGAAACCAGCCGCCGCCGAGCGCGGCCACCGCCAGACCAAAAGGCGCCACATCCTGTCAAGTCCCTCGCGGCAACTTCGCCCCAAAGAGTGGCAGCACCCTCCCGCGAATCGTTCCCGCACGGCATAAGGGGCCCGCACCCGCTAGCGTGATCCGCCAGGCACCCCGGCCCCCGGTGACCTCATCCGGTTGCTTCACCGCACCGCCCTGGTCGTGAACCGGCCCGGGCCCTGCACTGGGGGGATTTGTGCATCAGGACGAGTGCTGCGACGCGGCGCGCGCGGCTCCCGACTCACCGCCGCGGGTGTACGCGTGCGGGGACGGCGTCGTGGTGGAACTGCACGGCGAGATCGACCTCGTGGGCCACCAGCGGGCGGCCCCCGTCCTCGACCCGGTGACCTCCGGCGACGCCCGCACCGTCGTGATCGATCTGACGCACGCGACGTTCATCGACTGCTCCTGCCTGACCCTGCTCATGCGGGCGTGGCGCCGTGTGACGTCGCGCGGCGCGCGACTGCGGGTGGTGTGCGCCGACCGCATGGCGCTGCACCTGATGAGCATCACCGGCCTGCGGGTGACACTGGCGCCGGTGGCCACGGTCGACGAGGCGCTGGGGCGCCCGGCCCCGAGGGCCCGGCGCGGGGCCTGACGGGCCCTGGCCGATTACGGACCTCCGTGGTGCGCCGTGCGCCGCGGTGTCACGTGTCCGTGGACCTTGTCGGCGGCACGCCGTGTCTGGAACACGGCGGGTGCGGACGGCGAGTACGGGCGGCGGGTGCGAACGGAGCGCTGACTCAACCCTGCTCGTCGGCCTGCCCCGGCAGAGGGGCGTCGCATGGAGGGACGTGCGCCACGGCCGGGGCGGCCCGGACACCGGTCCGGACCGCCCCGGCCGTGGTCGTCAGGACTGCGGCCGCTTCCCGTGGTTGGCCCCGTGCTTGCGGCGGGCCTTCTTCTTGCGGCGGCGCTTCGAGGACATCGGTGCTCCTCTCCTTACGACTGCGGACGTCCCACCCGGCACTCCGGGCTGTCCACCCACCGTGGCACACCCCGGCCCCCCACGCGAAATGAGCCGCTCACGTCACGGAGTGCTCGGCACGGGTGTGGCGTGACAGGTGTCCGGCTCCGCGAGCGCCTCCGGCACCGTCGCGTCGATGATCTCGTCGAGGCGTGACCGGGCGGCGAGGAGCCCGGCGACGGCCTCGTCGATGCGGTCCCGCTCCTTGGTGAGGTCCGGCAGCATGCCCGAGCAGGCGGGCGCGAGCGTCCTGCCGTCGTCGACCATGCAGGGCAGGAGCTTCGCGATGGTGGCGGTGCTGAGCCCGGCGGCCAGCAGCACGCGGATGCCGCGCACGGTGGCCGCGTCCTCCTCCGTGTACTCGCGGTACCCGCTGGGCCGCCGCGCGGGGGCGAGCAGCCCCTGCTCCTCGTAGTAGCGCAGGAGCCGCTGGCTCACGCCGGTCCGCCGGGAGAACTCACCCATGCGCATGTGATCACCGCCACGTCCCGTTGACTCTCACACCGATGTGAGGGAGCAGTCTACGGCGCATGACGAACCATGAATCAGCTACACGTTCCGCGGCGGACACCCGCCCCGCGGCACCCGTCACCGTCGTCGGCCTGGGCCCCATGAGGCTCGTCCTCGCCGAGACCCTCCTGGCCAAGGGCCACCCCACGACCGTCTGGAACCGCACCCCTGAGCGCGCCACCGACCTGGTCGCCCGAGGGGCCCGGCTCGCCGGGAGCGTGGCGGACGCGCTCGCCGCGAGCCCGGTCACCCTGATGTGCCTCAACACCTACGACACCATGTACGAGGTCTTCGACCCGGCCGGGGACGCCCTCGCGGGCCGGGCCCTGGTGAACCTCAACTCCGGTACGCCGCGGGAGGCGCGCGCGGCGGCCGCCTGGGCGGCCGGTCGCGGCCTGGCCTATCTCGACGGCTCCGTCATGGTGCCGCCACCGCTCGTGGGGCGGCCCGACGCGGTCTTCCTGTACAGCGGCGACCGCACCGTCTTCGAGGAGCACCGGGACACGCTGGCGAGCCTGGGCGACCCCCGCCACCTCGGCGAGGACGCCACCCTCGCGGTGCTCCACAACACGGCGCTGCTGCATCTGATGTACGCGACCGCCAACGGCTTCCTGCACGCCTCGGCCCTGGTGGGCTCGGCGGGGGTGTCCGCGGCGGACTTCTCGCGGCTCGCGCTCGACTGGTTCCTGCCCGGCGTCCTGCGGCCGATGCTCGCCCAGTACGCGCCCGCCCTGGACAGCGCCCACTACCCCGGCGACCTCGGCACGCTGGTGATGAACCTGAACGCCCTGGAACACATCACCCGCACCAGCGCGGAGCAGGGCGTCCACACCGACCTGCCGCGTCTGATGCAGCAACTCGCCGAGCGCGCGGTCGCCCAGGGGCACGGCGACCACAACTACCTGTCGGTGTACGAGATCTTCAAGCAGCCGTCCCAGGACGCGGGCGCGCGGCAGTCGGCGGGGGCCGCGGTACCCGCCTCAGGTGACGGCCCGGCGGTAGACCTGCCGTGAACCGCCTTCGGGGCCCGGAGGCGCGGCTTCAGCCGGGGTGAAGCCCAGGCGCTCGTAGAAGACCCGGGCGCCGCTGGCGACCGCGCCCGGGTGGTCGGCGCCGAAGGTGACGACCTCGATGCTGCCCGGGCCCCGCACGAACCTGTCGACCGCGTCCGCGAGCAGCGCGCGGCCGACGCCCGTCCCGCGCGCCTGCTGCGAGACGACGAGCCAGTCGACGTGGTGGACGGGGGGCTCGCCGCCGAACAGCAGGCCGCCGACGACGTCCGGTCCCGAGACGGCGACGAGCGCCGTGGACCGGCGGATGTGCTCGTCCACGGCGTCGTGGAAGGCCGGGACCCCCACCATCGGGCCGAACCAGTGCTCGACCTCGGCCGCCAGGCCGAGGAGACCGGCGACGTCCTGCTCGCGCGCGCATCTGATCATCACCTGAGCAGTCTGGCAGACGGGACCCACCGGGGCCGCGCCCGCCCGGTGTGCGCCCAGGGCTCAGTCGCGCTCGGGCAGCGCCTTCCGCAGCGTCTCGTCCAGGCGCTTCGCCACGTCGCCCACGCTCTGCGGGTTCTTCCCGAACAGCCGGTGCAGTTCGTTGCTGAAGACCTGGGTGAACACCCCGTAGAGCTGGGTGCGGGGGCGCTGGACCGCCGCCTTCAGCGCGGGCAGCAGCACGGGCGCGGCGTACCGCGGCCGGCCGTCCGGCTCCCGGGGCATCTGGTCGGCGGCCTCGCCCGAACGGGACGGCCCGCCGGAGGGGGAGGGCCGCGCCACGGTGCACAGCATGGGCGGGTCCTTGGCGTACGCCGACGTGCGCGTGGCCGCGAACCCCGCCTCCAGCAGGCAGCGTTCGCTCTCCTTGCCGGTGAGGTACGCGACCAGGTCGTCGACGACGTCCGTCCGGTGCCGGGAGTTGCGGGCCACGGCGAGGTTCTGGCCGCCGAGCACCGCCTTGCCCGGCAGCGCCGCCACCCCCAGGGCACCCTTCGGCAGGATCTGGTGGAGGGTGCCGTACGCATAGGGCCAGTGGCGCAGGAACGCCGTGCGGCCGGAGGCGAAGTCGGCCAGGGAGCGGGCCTCGTCGGAGCCCTGGGCGCCGCCGAAGGTGTAGGCGCCGTCCGCGCGGGACCGCAGCTCCGCGAGCCCCTCCTCCAGTCGGGGCACCGAACCGTCGTAGGCGCCCTTGCCGTCCACGAGGTCGGCGACCCGCTCGCCGGCGGAGGCGAAGGCCTCGATGCCGTTGACGGTCAGGCCCTCGTACGCGTCGAGCTGGGTGGTCCAGCCCTTCTCGTACGCGGCGGGGAGCAGGTCGTCCTCCTCCGCCTCGTCGACGGTCTCGATCAGGCCCTTGAGGTCGTCCCAGTCCTTCACCCGGACGCCGCCGTCGGACTGCTGGACCCCCGCCTTGCGCACGTAGTCCTTGCGGTAGTAGAGCACCCCCACGTCGCTGTTGAAGGGCACCGCGTACACCGCGCCCTTCCAGCGGGCCGTCGCGGCCACCGACGGGATGACGTCGCCGTCCACGAGCCGGGGGTCGAGCTCGCGCACGGCCTTCGCCGCGGCGAACTCCGGCACCCAGGTCACGTCCAGGTTGACGACGTCGTAGGCGGAGCTGCCCGACTGGAGCGCGCCGAGCAACTGGCTGCGCTGCTGGTCGGCGGTGCCCGGCAGTTCCACGAGGCGCGCCGTGTAGCCGCTGTTCCTGCGGCGCTGCTGCTCGTTCCACGCGTCGACGAGCTGCTGGCGCACGCCGCTGCGACCGGTGACGTCGCGGCCGCTGGCGATCACGATGGTGCCGCCGTCGGCCGCGCCGTCCGAGACGTCGTCGGCCCGCTGGTCGCCGCCGCCCGTGCAGGCCGACGCGGCCAGGAGCAGCGCCAGGGCCGCGGCCACGCCCCTTCCCGGGCGGTGCGGGGACCGGTCGGTCATGCTCCGTCGCCTCCTTCGGGCACGTCGCCCTGGCCCGTGCGGGCGACCTCGTCGCGCAGCCCCGCCGCCAGGTCGTCCGAGGCGTCCAGGCAGGACCCGCCGCTCACGTCGGCGATGCGCCGGTCCGGGGTGCCCCGGTCGCAGCCGCCGCCGGTGAAGGACACCATGAGCACCGGGACCCCCTTGGCCTCGGCGGACACGAGTACGTCGTCGAGCCTGCCGCGCGCGCCCTCGCGGTCGTTGTCCTCGCCGTCGGTGAGGAAGACGACCAACTGGGGGCGGTCGTCGGCCCCGCTGCCCCGGCGGTCCAGCTCGTCCAGGGCGGCGCCCAGCGCCGCGTAGGGGTCGGCCTGCGCGTCCACGACCTCGGCCTTCTCCTCGAGAGCCCGCTGGGCGGTGGTCCGCGGCCAGCGGCCGAGGGGCAGCAGGGCCCGGTACGGGCGGGGGGCGCCGTCCGGCGAGGCCACCGCCCAGATGCCGTACTCGTCCTGCGCGCCGAGCCCGGGCAGGGACTGTTCGACCAGGGCCGGGGCGCCCCCGGTGCCCTCCCAGAGGTCGCTCATCGAGCCCGAGCTGTCCAGCAGGAACAGCACCCGTCCCGGGCCGGTGGCCCGGCGGTAGGCGGTCAGGACCTCGTCCAGCCGGTCGGCCCGCGCGGTCACGGGCGCCGGGTCGGGGGCGCCGAGCGTGCCCGCGCCGGTCTCCGGAGGGTTCGGCACGGCCGCCGCCTCGCCCCGCGCGGGCCAGAAGCCGTCCCCGCGGAACACCCGCTGCCCCTCGCGCCCGGCGAGCCAGCGCCGGAAGTCGTGGACGGCGTCGTCCCGCGCCTCCTTGGCCCCCTCGGCGTTGTCCCAGGTCACCTTGACGAAGACGGGGGCGAGCCCCGGCACGTCGCTCGGGTAGGCGGCGACGCGCGGCCGGCGGGTGCGGGCCGCGCAGTCCACCCCGGCCCGCAGCAGGTACTCCGGGACGAGCGCCGCGGTACGGGCGTCGGCCTGCCGGTCCTGCGGCAGCTCGCACAGCAGCTCCTGCCCCGTGCGCGCCGGCGGACCGGGCCGGGCCAGGGAGCGCTCGACCGCGGTGGACTTCCGCGAGGCGTACAGGGCGGCGGTGGTGAGCAGCCCGGAGTCCGCGGACTCGGGGTCCGTACGCGCCACTTCACCCCCGGGCAGCCGCTGCCGGAACGCCTCGACGAGGCGGCCGAGCTCCCCCTTGCGCTCCTCCCCCGCGGGTTCGCCCCTGCCCCGGGGCACGGCGAGGACCATCGGCGAACGGGCGAGGGGCGCGGACGGCTTGCCGAGCTCCGCGACGGCGGCCGACCCGCCGCCCCCGCTGGTCCGCTCGGCCCGCTCGACGTCCGCGCCGCTCGCCGGGATCCAGATGTCGGGCTGGGCTCCGACGTCGCGCTGGGGGTCGAGGGCGGATTCGGGACGCGCGGACGTGTCGGTTCCGTCCGCTCCCCCGCGCTCGGTGATGTTCCCCGGCGGCTTCTGCCAGGCGTGCGTACGGTCGCGGAAGGCCGTGACGGCGTCGGCGGCGCGGGCCGCGTAAACGGTGACCAGGGCGCGCGGGCAGCCGTCCGCCGCCTCGTTGGCCTCCGAGGTCAGATAGGCGTGGGCCGCGTCCCGGACGGTGTTCTCCAGGTCGGGGTCGGTGAGCAGGCGCAGCTCCTGGGGGGCGACACAGGCGGCCTGCTCGCCGGACCAGTTGGCGGCGAGGTATCCGGCCGTGCCGACCAGGGCGGCGGAGACGAGGGTGACGGCGGCGGCGCGGCGCACCTTCGGGTTCCGGTACCAGGAGGGGGGCGGCGGATGCCAGGTGAGCCAGCCGCTCGGCAGGTGGGACGAGGTGCCGGCCCGGGCGGCGAGGACCACGTCGACACCGTCGTCACCCCGGCGGAGCTGCGGAACCCAGGGCTCCGCGCGCAGGGTGAGCAGGCCGCGCTCCTGGAACTCCTCGCGCAGGGACTGCCCGAGGTCCTCCAGGGTCATGTCGCCGCCGTGCCCGCCGGCGCCTTCGCGCAGCGTCCGGGCGAGCGCCTCGGTGAAGGGCGTGGGGGTCGAGTCGTCCCCCGCGTCGATCTTGTGCCCGGCCTGCACGCTCATCAGCAGCGAGAACTTCCGCCTGGCCCGGTACTCCAGTGCTTCCAGGACGCGGGCGCCGTTGCCCGCGAAGCAGCAGTCCAGGACGACGACCACGCGCTGGGCCCGGGTGTTGGCGAGGATGGCCAGGACCTCCGTGAGGCGCGTCGCGCCCGGGAAGACGTCGGCGCTTCCCGGGATCGTGCGCGCCTTGGGCATCTGCAGCCAGAGTTCCTCGCCACCCGACGGGACGGCGCCGTGCCCGGCGAAGTAGAACAGCAGCAGCCCGGTGGCGGCCCCGGCGGCCGCCACGAGGGCTTCGGTGAGGTCCTCGGTGCCGCCGGGCCGGCACATGACGACCTCGTCCTCGCCGCTCTCGTCGGCGGACCCCTCGCTGAACATCCCGCCCGCGTACAGGGCGTCCCGCAGCAGCGGCAGGTTCTTCTCCACGGCTTCCAGGTCGCCGAGCACCCCGCCCGCGACCTCATTTGCCTTGTGTTCGTACGCGGAGACTCCCACGAGCAGCGCCCGGTTCACCCTCCCCCTCGGGTCGTAGCGCTCCACGGGGTTACTCCCTGTCAGCCGCGTCGGCGTCCGGGTCGGTCGCCTCAGGGGGCCCGGCGGCACCGTCCGTACCGCTCACTCCGGCAGGACGGGCGGGACCGCCGGATGCGGCGGAACCAGCGGGACCGGCGGAACCGGCGGAACCGGCAGGTCCGGCGGAACCGCCGGGGCCAGCGGGACCGGTGGGTCCGACCGGCTCGATACGGTGCTCAGGCGGATCGCCGCTCTCCACGGAGCGGCGGTTCTCCCGCCACGCCTGGACGCCGCTCTTCACCTTGTCGTACACGTCGTTGAAGAAGGGCTGGCTCACGGCGGTGAGCAGCACGACCAGGATCTCGAGGCCGGCCCCCATCGGACGGCCGCGCGCATCCGCGCTGTCCGTGCTGTCCGCCCGCAGCTCGATGCGGAGCTTCTCCTGCTCGGCCCACGCCTCCAGGGCGAGCTCCCGCTCCAGCCACTTCTTCAGCGCCCTGACGTCGCTGTCACCCGCGGCGCCACCCACCAGCGTGATCCGCAGTGCCCTGCGGTCCCCGTCCTCGCCAGATGTCATAACTCACCATTGTGGCGCGGCATCTGACAGTACGGCAGTTCCTTGCACGCAGCAGCCGTCGCGACACGCGGAGGTGTGGGTCCCGACTGCGGCGGTCGGCCCGTGGTAGGCCTGGTTGTGCCATGGATGGGAGGGTTGTGATGGTTGATGTGTCTGGCGAATGCGGTCCCGCCCGGTTGGGCGTGGAGATGCGCGAGACGACGTTCCCGGACGGCACACGGGGTCTGATCACGGTGCAGGCCGGTCTGTCGCAGGACGAGGTCGACCTGGCCGCCGCCGAGGTCTGGGCCGATGCGTCGGGAGGACGGCGCGGCAAGGGCCGAGAGGCAAGCTGACCGCTCACGACCGCGCCTCCATTCGTCCGGGTGGGGGCGCGGTCTCCGCGGGGAAGCGGTGGGCCGCCGGGGGCCGAGGGCATCGCGGATGGACTCCGACGTGCGGTCTTCCGCCCGCGGCCACTGGCGCCGCGGCGACTGAAAGGAATGTCTCCGCAGGTCCGCCGCTCACCCCTTGCCGGCCCCCAGGGTCAGCCCCGCGATGAAGTGACGCTGGAGGAGCAGGAAGACCAGGATCATGGGCAGGGCCACCAGGATGGAGCCCGCGGGCGGGGTCCAGGCCCGGCCTCCATCACCGTCCTGCATATGTACATATGTGCATATTCCGAGAAGCATGTACACTACAAGAGTCGCGTCACATGCCTCCCACCCCGGGTGAATCCGGAGGCTAGGCGTCCTCGGCGGGCGTGGCGCGGAGGTGGGATATGACGGTCTCGCGGTAGCCGGTGGCGTCGGCGTGCTGGAGGGCCCACTGGTCGGGTCCGAGCTGGCCGAGGCTGTCGCCGGAGGCGGCGGGGCAGTCGGCGCATTCGATGCGGCGATGGGAGGGCTGCGCGGGGCCGGCACCGAGGGCCCAGTCGATGTAGCGGGTAGCTGGTGCGCACCATGGTTACACCCCCGACTGGTCGGTGGTCTGGCGCGCCCGCTGGTGATCTCCAGGCTGGCTCATGTCGACGCCCCCGTTCGACGGCCATGCCCCCGGGCCATTTGGCTGGCGTGTCGGCGTCCCCGCCCATGATGGGCGGGGACGTCTTGCTGTCTAGCGGCCGGTCGTTGGCTGTTCTCCGTCGTCGGGTTGGTCGTCGGGGCGGGCGCGGTCGTCGATGACGATTCGGACGGGGGTGCCGGGGTCGCCGCTGTGTGGCCTGTCGATGATCGCCTGCACGGCTTTGGTGATCTTGTTTTGGATGTGGTCGGCGATTGCCCGCGTGACGGGATTCTTCGTGTCGCGGGTGACGTGGGCGAGGCTGGTGATGGCGGCTACGAGGCTGGGGCCGGAGAGGCGGACGCTGACGAATCCGTCGTCGTCCTGGACGGCGCCGGGGATGTGGAAGTGCTGCTCGTTCCCGGCGACTTGGATGAGGAATGCCCAGGTGTCGCGGTGTGCTTCGACGGTGGCGTGGGCGATGCCGGCGGCGGCTCGCAGGATGTCGCTGTCGGGCTCGCCTCGCTCGCGGTCCTCTGGTTCAGCGGGCTCGGCAGGCTCGGCGGCGGGTTCGTCGTCCGACTGCTCGGCAGGTGCCGGCTCGGGCTCGGGTAACGGTGCCGCTGCGACTGCGGGGCGTGCCTGCACGTTTTCGGCGCACTTCTTGAGTTGGCTGTCGAGACCGCCGATGTCGCCACGGATGGCGACAAGCTCGGTGCTGATGCGGGTGAGGGGGGTGCCGATGGTGTCGCGGGTGCGGTCGAGTCCGTCACGGATGACGGCTCGGTTTTCGGTGAGGCCGGTGCTGAGGGTTGCGGTGGTGTCCTGCCGGATCTGGTCGATGGCGAGTTGCTGGTCGGCGACTTGCTGCTTGAGTGCGGCGAGGTCGGAGCTGATTTGTCCGAGCTGGCCGATGATCTGCCGGAGCAGTTCTGCGTTGTCGTTGCCGAAGAGCGCCATAGGCCCCCCTGCGGTTGTCGGCTGAGGTGGCCAGAGTGGAACCCGCCTGATTTGACGACAAGCGCGTGAAACTGCCAATGGGTGCACATACCCGGCGCACATGCGCTGCTTGTTCCGCAGTTTGGTACGTCCGCTGCCGGGTGCGGCTGCGGCGCGGCGCCATCGTGCGGTAGGTCGATCCAGGGGCGGCCAGTGCTGCTCACCTTCGAGGACGGCAGCACCCTCCGATGAGAAGGAGCAGCGGTCCTGGGTCACGGAAACGTGATCTTGTCAACGTGTCGACGTCCGTATCCTTCAGCGGGTGAGTCTGATCGAGGTGGGTCCCGGGCAGGTCGAACTCGTCGTGCGGGGGCCGGGGGCGCTGGCGACCTCTGTCCGGTTGTTCGACTGGTCGCATGCGGATGAGTACGAAACCGTCTTTGCGGTGGAGGCCGTTGCTGATGGCGTGCGCGCGCGGCTCGAGAACGTGACCGTCACCGTCTGGGATGACATGAGCGAGTTTTTCGACGGCCTCGCGCGAGACTTCCGTGGCTGGGAGGGGGAGCGGGTCTGGACCAACAACAACCTGGTCCTGACGGCGACCTTCGGCTCGGGTGGGCATGTGTATCTGGACTGGACTCTTCGGTCCGGCTTCTGTCCCGGTGACTGGAAGTGCACGGTGACGACCGTGATCGAAGCCGGTGAAGGGATGACGGCTGTAGCTGCGGACCTGCGGGAAATCCTGGGCCAGGGGTAGATCGACCCCGATCGCTCCGCGCAGGCACCACGCGCCAGGTTCAGCCGACGGCTTGCTGCTCAGCACGGGCTCGGGTGGTGGCGAGAAGGTAGGAGTCGGTGCCGGTCTCGACGATGCTGCCGCCGAAGGTGAGGCGGTCGACGATGGCCGCGCGGAGGCGGGGGTCGGTGAACCGGGCCGCCGTGCTCTTCCCCATGCTCCGCGACGGAACCTTCACGAGCCCCAAACTGCCGCAGCCGGTGGCGGAGAAGCGAGAGGCCAGAGTGTGCTGGTCGATCTCTTTCCTGCTGGGAGGGGGTGGGACCTCCTGGGGTTTTGGGCTGGTATCGCGGGTCCGGTTTTTGATGGCCGGATTTCTCGGCACCATAGTGTGGAGCTGGCCTCGGGGGAGGTTTATCCCGATCGCACGTGTGGGGGCTTACGGAGTCGCGGCTGGACAGTTGTGTTTGTCCAGGTACGAGACCTGCTGTCAGGGCCTCAGATCACGCAACGTGGGGAGCGGGCATTCCAAGTGATTTGGCATATTCGCATGACGACCAAGAGGGGATCTTTCGGGCGTTCGTGACTCGACTGCTGGCAAACGGCCGTCGAAGATGGCGTCCGCCTCGCACAGCAGGCTGTTGGTTCTACACCCGTCTTTGTTGGTTCATGGCCGACCAACAGCGCACAGACGGAGCACTGAGGAAGAGTGGCCAGTGGAGGAGTCGAAGGGCGCCGTTTCGCGTGAGTCTCGCTTGCTTTTCCGGATCGCTGACTGGCTGCGCGGGTCAGGGTTGGGGCTCGCATGCGCGAGTTCTCCCTGGGCTCCGCCGACCCCGCAGCCCCGGCAAGTTTGTGCAAGGTTGCGGTTGCCGGAGCAAGGTCGGGCAAGTTTGTGGCGATCCCAGGTTGGTGCGCGAGAGGGTGGTGGAGGCCGCGCCGGGGGGACGGAGGGCGGGCGGACGGGTTCCGGCCACATTCACAGGCTGCGCAACTTGCGTGCCGCAGGTAGCACCGCACTCCGCCAGACGGGAAGCGGGAGGCCAGAGTGTGCACGTCAGAAGCTGACATTGTTTTTGTCGTCGGGATTCTCCCTGCCTAGGGAGAGAACCGCTTTCCGGAAAGAGGTCCATTCGCGGTGGCCTGGAGTCGACGTCCAGGTAGGTTCCAAGAACGCCAAGCAGAGCCGCGTGTCGGCACCGTCAGGCATCCCCTGTCGGCGCGAAGCGTTCACCCATGGAGGTAACGGAAAGGTAACGATGGATCTTGTGGATCGTCCGCAAGTAGGAGCAGAACAGCTCCGAGCACCGGAAAAATTGCTACCGACGCGGACGGCCGGGTGCTGCGAACACCCGGCCGCCGCAACCGGCGAGCTGCGAACTCGCCGATCACTAAGTCCCAACGCTCAAGAAAGGACTTCATCATGAAGTCTACGCCGAACTCGCAGTCGGGCTTGAAGCCCGGCTACAACCCTGCCGCCGAGCCACCGCATACAGCTCCCCCCTCTGGCGGCACCACACTTCAACGTGAGTCTGATGCTGCGGTACCGGGAGGGCGCGGAGCTGCTGGCGCGCCTTCGGTTGGCGGTGGAGCCGTCGAGTGACGATCCGGACCGTAGACGTCCGTTTGTCTATGGCGAGGACGGGTTCACGGCGAACGACCGGTACATGGCCGCCGAGCATGTCGCGGAGACGCGCCGCGGGCTCGACAGGGCTGTCACCGAGCTGCGTGGGTGGGGGAAGTCCCTGGCGGCTGTTGACTGATGGCGGGTTGCGGCGCCCTTACTCGTCCGGGCAGGTGCGTCGTGATCCGGAGAAACCAGCGCCGTCCGGGGCGCGGAGATCATCTTTGAGTTCAGATCCGCCGCGTCCCTACGGTGCCCCGGCGACAAGAAAGCCCACCCCTGTCGCGCAGGCTTCCCGGCGAGGCGGCAGGTGTGGGCGGCGAACCCTTAGGTCCTGTCTGATAATTGATCTTGTGGTGGGTCGTGGTGAGTTGACGGATGCGGCATGGGATCGGATTGCGCCCA
>NZ_JASCXL010000165.1:0-17159 GCF_030010595.1 Streptomyces sp. CC224B
CGGCCGGTTCGTGCCCCGGGGGGGGGGGGGGGGGGGGGGGGGGGGCGAACCACAACCCCCCCCGCGCCGCCCCGCCCCCCGCCCGCGGGGGGGGGGGGGGCGCGCCGGGGGGCGCGCCGGCGCGGGGCCGCGCGCGGCACGACGGGCCGCGGGTCCGCGGGCGCGGGCTCGGGGCGCGCGGCGGCAGGCGCCGGGCGCAGGCCCGCACGCCGGTGCACCGTCTGTACGGCGGCCGCGTCCAGGAGGGCGGCCGGGGCGTCCTTCCCGGGCACGGAGAGGGGCGGCCTGCGCCGGTCCGTCCCCAGGAGCGCCGCCGTGACGAGCTCTTCCCAGGGCGCGTGGGTGAGGGGGGCGGCGGCGCGCGCGTGCGGGGAGTCCGCGCCCTGCCGGCCCGGCGAGGGGGGCTCGGCTGCTGGTGAGGCCAGGGCCGCCGGGCTGTCGGTCGCTGTCTCACGGGTGTGGCCGGTGGTGGGTGTGGTCGTCATCTGCGGTCCCTCTCTCCTCACAGCCGCACGGTTTCCGACGCGTCGCCCGTCCAGGCGGCCAAGGGCGTGAAGCCTTGGTGGCCGCACTCGCCGAACACGGTGAGTGGGGCACCCCCGGACAGGGCGACCAGGCGCCAGAGGCCGGAGCGGGACGCGGCGGCCGGGGATATGGGCAGGGCCAGGTCGCCGTCCGCCTCGGCCAGTTGCCAGCGGGTGATGGGGCCCCGGGGGACGGCGGTGCGGGTGGTGCTGTCGCTGCTGTCGAGGCCGGTCCCGGGCGCGGAGTCCGGCCCCGCCCCGTCCTCACGCACCGGTACCGGTACGACCCCTTCGAGCGTGACGGGCCAGGCGTCCAGCCACGGGTCGTCGCGCAGCGCCTCCCCGTACCGGGCCGTGGCCTGGGCCGGGCCCAGGCCGGGCGGGTGGCCCGTCGTGGGGACCGGGGCGGCGAACTGCTCGCCCAGGTCGGCACGGAGGCCGTGGGGCGCGGGGTCGGCGGCGTACGGGACCAGCTCGGCGTCCAGGGCCAGGCCGACCGGCAGCGAGAGCGCGGGGGCGCGGCCGGCCGCCCCGTACGACAACAGCAGGGCCGTGCGCCCCGACTCCTCGCCGTACAGCCAGATGCGCCGTGTGGTGAGCTTGCTGTCCGCCGTGTCGTACTGGGCGAGGACCTGCCACCGGTCTCTGAGCGGCGTGCCCTGAGCCGGTGCGGGCAGGCCGACGCGGGAGCGGACCGTGGCCGCCAGCGCGCCCGGGAGCCGGTCGCGGTGCAGCCAGCCCGAGGTGAGCAGGTGCAGCAGCGCGCACTCCTCCAGGAGCCGGGCGGGCCAGCCGGGCCCGGAGGACGGTATGGCACCCAACTCGCGCACGCGGGCGGCCAGTCCCGGCGCCTGGGCGTCGACCATGCGCGCGGCCGTCTCCTCCCACAGGCCGTACCCCGCCTGCTCTGCCGTCGCCGTGCCGCCGCGCAGCAGGTCGGACAGGCGCCGCTCCAGCTCCGTGGCGCCCGCCGTGATCCGCTCGGCGCGGCGCTCCGCCCGCTTGCGCGCCGCCTCGGGGTCGGCCGCCGGCCGCGACGCGGCGGCCGGGCCGCGCTTCGCCTCCGCCGCCTTCTCGCGCCGCGCGTCCAGCCACTGGCGCGCCCAGTCCGGCGGCTCCCCGGTGTCCGGCACGGCGTCCGTGCCCGCCGCGCCGCCCGCCGCGCCGCCCGCGCCCGCGGAGCCGCCCGTACCCGCGGAATCGTCGGGGCCCGCCCAGAGCAGCAGCAGGCCGAGCGCGTGCTTGCACGGGAACTTACGGCTCGGGCAACTGCATCGGTACGCCGGGCCCGCCGCGTCCGCCACGTCGACCACCGTCCGGTACGGCTTGCTGCCGCTGCCCTTGCACAGTCCCCATACGGCTCCCTCGCCCGAGCTGCCCGTCTGCGACCACGGCCCGGCGACGCCGAGCTTGCTTCCCGCCTTGCGTGACGGGGCGTCAGGTGCCAGTGCCAGCACCTGGTCCGCCGTCCAGCGCACCCCCTGCTGAGTCATGTCGTCGACGGTAGGTCCCGCCACTGACAATCAGCCGCGGCCATCGCGTCTTCGCAGGTCCGGGCCGATTGTCAGTGGCGTGGTGCACGGTGGGACACATCGCGGCCGAGCCGTCGGCGACGCCGCGTCGTTGCCGACGCATGCGCGCTCCGGGTGGCCGGCGCATGCCCGAGCTGGAGGGGGATCACCATGACTGTTTCCGTGGAGCGGACCGGTACGAGCACCGCGTCCGAGCCGAGCGCGGAGGACGGTGACAGGGACGCGGCACAGGCGCTCCGGCCGCACGCGGAGGACGCCTTCGCCGCCGAACTCGCCGCGCTCGCCGCGCAGGACGACCGGCCCCGCCCCGCCCGCTGGCTGCTCTCGCCCTGGGCCGTGGCGACGTATCTGCTGGGCGGCACGCTGCCGGACGGCACCGTGATCACGCCCAAGTACGTGGGCCCGCGCCGCATCGTCGAGGTCGCCGTCACCACGCTCGCCACCGACCGCGCGCTGCTCCTGCTCGGCGTGCCCGGCACGGCGAAGACCTGGGTGTCCGAGCACCTCGCGGCGGCGGTCAGCGGCGACTCGACGCTCCTCGTGCAGGGCACGGCGGGCACGCCAGAGGAAGCCATCCGCTACGGGTGGAACTACGCGCAACTGCTCGCCCACGGCCCGAGCCGCGACGCGCTGGTGCCCAGCCCGGTGATGCGCGCCATGGCCGAGGGCATGACGGCCCGCGTCGAGGAGCTGACCCGCATCCCGGCCGACGTACAGGACACGTTGATCACGATCCTGTCGGAGAAGACCCTGCCCATACCGGAGCTGGGCGAGGAGGTGCAGGCCGTCCGCGGCTTCAACCTCATCGCCACGGCCAACGACCGCGACCGCGGGGTCAACGACCTGTCCAGCGCGCTGCGCCGCCGGTTCAACACGGTGGTCCTGCCGCTGCCGGAGAGCGCCGAGGCCGAGGTCGACATCGTCTCGCGCCGCGTCGACCAGCTCGGCCGCTCCCTCGACCTGCCCACCGCGCCCGACGGCATCGACGAGATCCGCCGCGTCGTCACGGTCTTCCGCGAGCTGCGCGACGGCGTCACCACGGACGGCCGTACGAAGGTCAAGTCGCCCAGCGGCACGCTGTCGACGGCCGAGGCGATCTCCGTGGTCACCAACGGCCTGGCCCTGGCGGCGCACTTCGGGGACGGTGTCCTGCGCCCGGCCGACGTGGCCGCGGGCATCCTGGGCGCGGTCGTGCGGGACCCGGCGGCGGACCGTGTCGTCTGGCAGGAGTACCTGGAAGCGGTCGTGCGCGAGCGCGACGGGTGGAAGGACTTCTACCGCGCGTGCCGCGAGGTGAGCGCATGACGACCGCCACGGGGACGGAGCGGCCGGGCCCGGACGGGCCGTTGCTGCTCGGGGTGCGGCACCACGGGCCGGGCTCGGCGCGCGCGGTGCGGGCCGCCCTGGACGCGGCGGCGCCCCGTGTGCTCCTGATCGAGGGCCCGCCGGAGGCCGACGGGCTCGTGGCGTTCGCCGCCGAGGAGGACCTGCGGCCGCCGGTGGCGCTGCTCGCGCACGTGGTGGACGAGCCGGGGCGGTCGGCGTTCTGGCCGTTCGCCGAGTTCTCGCCGGAGTGGGTGGCGATGCGGTGGGCCGTGCGGCGCGGGGTGCCGGTGCGGTTCATGGACCTCCCGGCGGCGCACACACTGGCGCACCGGGGACCGGAAGGTGAGGCTCCGCAGCCGGGGGGACGGGAGCCGGGGCGTACGGGGGAAGGACCGGCGCCGGGGGAGGCGGAACCGGAGCCTGCGGAGAGGGGGCGTACGGCGGAGGAGGCGGTGCGCGTCGATCCGCTGGCCGTGCTCGCGGACACCGCGGGGTACGACGACCCCGAGCGCTGGTGGGAGGACGTCGTCGAGCACCGGGGGGCGGGGGCCGACCCGTTCGCGCCGTTCGAGGCGCTCGCCGAGGCCATGGAGGCGCTGCGCGAGGCGCACGGCCACGGCGGCCACGACCGGGACCTCCTGCGGGAGGCGCACATGCGGCTGCACGTGCGGGCGGCGGTGCGGGAGTGCGGCCCGGACGGCGTCGCGGTGGTGTGCGGGGCGTGGCACGTGCCCGCGCTGCGGCAGCGCGCGACGGTGGCGGCCGACCGGGCGCTGCTCAAGGGGCTGCCCAAGGTCAAGGTCGACCTGACCTGGGTGCCCTTGACGCACCGGCGCCTGGCCCGCACGAGCGGGTACGGCGCGGGCATCGACTCGCCCGGCTGGTACGGCCATCTGTTCCACGCGCCCGACCGGCCCGTGGAGCGGTGGCTGACCAAGGTCGCCGGACTGCTCAGGGACGAGGACCGCATCGTGTCGTCCGCCCACGTGATCGAGGCGGTGCGGCTGGCGGACACGCTCGCCGCGATGCGCGGGCGGCCGCTGGCCGGGCTCACCGAGACGATGGACGCGGTTCGGGCCGTGATGTGCGAGGGCTCGGACGTGCCGCTCGCGCTGGTGCACGACAGGCTCGTCGTCGGCGACGTCCTCGGGGAGGTGCCGGAGTCGGCTCCGGCCGTGCCCTTGCAGCGGGACCTCACCCGTCTCCAGCGCACGCTGCGGCTCAAGCCGGAGGCGCTGGAGCGGGAGCTCGAGCTCGACCTGCGCAAGGACACCGACGCGGCGCGCAGCCGCCTGCTGCACCGGCTGCGGCTGCTCGGCGTCGGCTGGGGCGAGCCGGCCGCGTCGCGCGGGAGCACCGGGACGTTCCGGGAGACCTGGCGGCTGCGGTGGGAGCCGGAGCTCTCGGTGCGGGTCGCCGAGGCGGGGGTGTGGGGCACGACCGTGGCGGGCGCCGCCACGGCCAAGGCGGAGGCGGACGCCGTGGGCGCGGAGACCCTCGCCGACGTCACGGCCCTCGCCGAGCGGTGCCTGCTCGCCGAGCTGCCGGTCGCGCTGCCCGTGGTCATGCGCGTCCTCGCCGACCGCGCGGCGCTCGACGCGGACGTGGGGCACCTGGCCGAGGCCCTGCCCGCGCTGGTGCGGTCCCTGCGGTACGGGGACGTGCGCGGGACGGACACCGGGGCCCTGGGGGAGGTCGCGCTCGGGCTGGCGGAGCGGGTGTTCGTGGGGCTGCCGACGGCCTGCGCGGGGCTGGACGCGGAGGCGGCGGGGCGCATGCGGGTGCGGGTGGACGCGGTGCACGGGGCCGTGGGGCTCCTTGGCGAGCTGGCCGAGCCGGGCCCGTCGGGCGCGGCAGCGGCGGGCGGGGCCGAGGACGACACCCCTGGGACCAGCGCCGCCGGCCGACCGCCCACGGCGGCCACCCCGGATCAGCCCGGCCCCGAGGGCCGGCACCCCACTGCGGGCCGGGCCACCACCGCGGCTCACGGCGGCGGCCTCCGCGTGCGGTGGCGCGGCGTGCTGCGCGGGCTCGCCGGTGGGGAGCGGATCGCGGGGGTGGTGCGCGGCCGGTGCGCCCGGCTGCTGATGGATGACGGGGCGCTGGCCGAGGGGGAGGCCGCGCGGTTGATGAGCCTCGTCCTGTCGCGCGGCAGCGAGCCCGCGGAGGCCGCCGCGTGGATCGAGGGCTTCCTGGCATCAGGCGCCGGGGGCGGGATGCTGCTCGTGCACGACGAGCGGCTGCTCGGCCTCGTCGACCAGTGGCTCACCGGGGTGTCCGACGAGGCGTTCGTGGACGTCCTGCCGCTGCTGCGCCGCACCTTCTCCGCGTACGAGCCGGGGGTGCGGCGCACCGTGGGCGAGCTGGTACGGCGGGGCCCCGGGCGGGGCGGGCCCCGGTCGGCGGCCACCGGGGTGTCCGGTTTCGCCGGGGGCCTCGACCGGGAGCGGGCCGACGCCGTGCTGCCGGTGGTGGGCCTGCTGCTGGGCCTCACCGGCGGCAGCGACGACGACGGCGACACCGGCTGGGGCGGCGGCCGCGGGGACGGCAAGGGCGGCGGTGGAGGCCTGGCGGCGGCCGGCGACGCGGCAGCGAGCGCTCGCGCAGGTGTAGGGATCACGGTCGACGGACTGCTGGAGGTGGCCTGATGAGGGGCGTCGAGAGGGAAGTCGAGGACGTCGCGGGGGATGCCGAGGGCGCCGCCGGGGACGAGCGGTTGCGGCGGTGGCGGCTCGTGCTGGGTGGGGACGGGGCGGACGGGACCGGGTGTGCGCTGGGTGGGCGGGACGCCGCGATGGACGGGGCCCTGGCGTCGCTGTACGGGGGTGGCCGAGCCGGGCAGGAGAGGGGGCAGCGGCGGACGGCGGGGCTCGGGGCCTCGGCGCCGTCGGTGGCCCGCTGGCTCGGGGACATCCGGACGTACTTCCCCTCGTCCGTGGTGCAGGTGATGCAGCGCGACGCGATCGACCGGCTCGGCCTGTCGGCGCTGCTCCTGGAGCCGGAGATGCTGGAGGCGGTGGAGGCGGACGTGCACCTGGTCGGCACGCTCCTGTCGCTGAACAAGGCGATGCCGGAGACGACGAAGGACACCGCGCGGGCCGTCGTGCGGAAGGTGGTCGAGGACCTGGAGAAGCGGCTCGCCACGCGGACCAGGGCCACCCTCACCGGCGCCCTCGACCGCAGCGCCCGGGTCAGCCGGCCGCGCCACCACGACATCGACTGGAACCGCACGATCGCGGCCAACCTCAAGAACTACCTGCCCGAGTACGGGACGGTGGTCCCCGAGCGGCTGATCGGGTACGGGCGGGCCTCGCAGGCGGTGAAGAAGGACGTCATCCTCTGCATCGACCAGTCGGGTTCGATGGCGGCGTCGGTGGTCTACGCGTCGGTGTTCGGCGCGGTGCTGGCGTCCATGCGGTCCATCAGCACGCGGCTCGTCGTGTTCGACACCAGCGTGGTCGACCTGACGGACCAGCTCGACGACCCGGTGGAGGTGCTCTTCGGCACGCAGCTCGGTGGCGGCACCGACATCAACCGGGCGCTGGCGTACTGCCAGGCGCACATAGCCCGGCCCGCGGACACGGTCGTGGTGCTGATCTCCGACCTGTACGAGGGCGGCATCCGCGACGAGATGCTGAAGCGGGTCGCGGCGATGAAGGCGTCCGGGGTGCAGTTCGTGACGCTGCTCGCGCTGTCCGACGAGGGGGCGCCCGCGTACGACCACGAGCACGCAGCCGCGCTCGGCGCCCTCGGCGCCCCGGCCTTCGCCTGCACCCCCGACCTGTTCCCGGAGGTGATGGCCGCGGCCATCGAGCGCAGGCCGCTGCCCATACCGGACGACAGGGCGTGAGCCACCCCCGGTGACGGGGCGTCCGCCCGGCGGCGCCTGCTCGCGGCGCCCGCCCTCGGCACCCGCCCGCGGCGCCCCCCCCCCCGCGGCGGCTGATCGCGACAGCGAACGCGCGGGCTCCGTCGGCCCCGCCCCCGGCGGGGCCCGGCCGGGGGCGGAACCCGCTCGCCCCGGCGGCGGACAGGCGTCCCGTACCCCTCCGGCGTACCCGCCGCGCACGATCTGTGACCGTCATCACCGCGCAAATGTGATCTGCGATTTAGGGAGGCACGTCCCGCGGCGATAACCTGCGAGACGGACATGCCGCGTACCGGACTCTTCGGCTACGCCTCCCTTGTGACAGCGCAGTCACGTTGCCCTTCGCGGCACGCCCACGCAGAGCACGCAGAGACTGAAGCCGCTGCACTAGCGAGCGGCGCGAGATCACTGAAAAGGGACGGACGCGCGTGGACCTGTTCGAGTACCAGGCGAGGGACCTCTTCGCCAAGCACGGTGTACCGGTGCTGGCCGGTGAAGTCATCGACACGCCTGAGGCGGCGCGCGAGATCACCGAGCGCCTGGGCGGCAAGTCGGTCGTCAAGGCGCAGGTGAAGGTCGGTGGCCGGGGCAAGGCCGGCGGCGTGAAGCTGGCCGCGACCCCGGACGAGGCCGTCGCCCGCGCGACGGACATCCTCGGCATGGACATCAAGGGCCACACGGTCCACAAGGTGATGATCGCCGAGACGGCCCCGGAGATCGCGGAGGAGTACTACGTCTCCTTCCTCCTGGACCGCACCAACCGCACCTTCCTCTCCATCGCCTCCGTCGAGGGCGGCGTGGACATCGAGGAGGTGGCGGCCAACCGTCCGGAGGCCGTGGCGAAGACCCCGATCGACGCCAACAAGGGTGTGACCCCCGAGAAGGCGCAGGAGATCGTCAAGGCCGCGAAGTTCCCGGCCGAGGTCGCCGACAAGGTCGCCGCCGTCCTGGTGACGCTGTGGGAGACCTTCGTCAAGGAGGACGCCCTCCTGGTCGAGGTCAACCCGCTGGCGAAGGTCGCCTCCGGTGACGTCATCGCGCTGGACGGCAAGGTTTCCCTGGACGCCAACGCCGACTTCCGCCAGCCGGAGCACGAGGCGCTGGAGGACAAGGACGCGGCCAACCCGCTCGAGGCCGCGGCCAAGGCCAAGGGCCTCAACTACGTCAAGCTGGACGGCGAGGTCGGCATCATCGGCAACGGCGCCGGCCTGGTCATGTCGACCCTGGACGTCGTCGCGTACGCCGGTGAGGGCCACGGCGGCGTGAAGCCCGCCAACTTCCTCGACATCGGCGGCGGCGCGTCCGCCGAGGTGATGGCGAACGGCCTGGAGATCATCCTGGGCGACCCGGACGTCAAGTCCGTCTTCGTCAACGTCTTCGGCGGCATCACCGCCTGCGACGAGGTCGCCAACGGCATCGTCCAGGCCCTGGAGCTCCTGAAGTCCAAGGGCGAAGAGGTCACCAAGCCGCTGGTCGTGCGCCTCGACGGCAACAACGCGGAGCTGGGTCGCAAGATCCTGAGCGACGCCAACCACCCGCTGGTCCAGCGCGTGGACACCATGGACGGCGCGGCCGACAAGGCCGCCGAGCTCGCCGCGGCTGCGAAGTAAGGGATCGAGGGACACAGACCACCATGGCTATCTTCCTCAACAAGGACTCCAAGGTCATCGTCCAGGGCATGACCGGTGCCACGGGCATGAAGCACACCAAGCTCATGCTCGGTGACGGCACGAACATCGTCGGCGGCGTGAACCCGCGCAAGGCGGGCACCAAGGTCGACATCGACGGCACCGAGATCCCGGTCTTCGGCACCGTCGCCGAGGCGATGGAGAAGACGGGCGCCAACGTCTCCGTCCTCTTCGTGCCGCCGGCCTTCGCCAAGGCCGCCGTCGTCGAGGCCATCGACGCCGAGATCCCGCTCGCGGTCGTCATCACCGAGGGCATCGCCGTCCACGACTCCGCCGCGTTCTACGCGTACGCGGTGGAGAAGGGCGGCAAGACCCGGATCATCGGCCCGAACTGCCCCGGCCTGATCACGCCCGGCCAGTCGAACGCGGGCATCATCCCCGGCGACATCACCAAGCCGGGCCGCATCGGCCTGGTCTCGAAGTCGGGCACGCTCACGTACCAGATGATGTACGAGCTGCGGGACATCGGCTTCTCGTCGGCCGTCGGCATCGGTGGCGACCCGGTCATCGGTACGACGCACATCGACGCCCTGGCCGCGTTCGAGGCCGACCCCGACACCGACCTGATCGTGATGATCGGTGAGATCGGCGGCGACGCGGAGGAGCGCGCGGCGGACTACATCAAGGAGAACGTGACGAAGCCGGTCGTCGGCTACGTCGCGGGCTTCACCGCGCCCGAGGGCAAGACGATGGGCCACGCGGGCGCCATCGTCTCCGGCTCCTCCGGTACGGCCGCCGCGAAGAAGGAGGCCCTGGAGGCCGCCGGCGTGAAGGTCGGCAAGACGCCGACCGAGACGGCGAAGCTGGCGCGGGCGATCCTCGCCGGCTGACGTCCGCCACCCCGCAAGGCCGCCGCGCAAGGGCGCGCCACGCAAGGCCGCGGCGGAAGGCGGGCCCGCACCCCTCACGGGGGGTGCGGGCCCGCCTTCCGCCGTTCTGGCGCCGCCCGGGTCACCGCGTGTCCGGGAGCAGGCGGTGGGGGCCGGTGTGGGGCTGGGTGGTGAGTTCGTGGCGGAGGGCCTCGTCCTCGGGGGTGAGGGGGGCCGGGCCGTGCAGCGGGGGGACGTCGCTGATGGCGCTGCCGGGGGACTGGGGCGGTTCGTAGTGGGTGGGAGCCGTGCGCAGCGTGAGGGCGGTGGCGCCGATGATGAGCGTGGTGAACACGACGGCCGCGCGGGTCCACAGCCGGGCGCGGCGCTCGCCGGCCGTGCGGAGGCGGGCCGGGCGCGGGACGACGAGCTGTTCGGCGCTGCCGAGCGCGGCAAGCCGGGCGGGCAGGGCCTCGGCGGTGAGCTCGGGCAGGCGGGCGGTGACCGACGCGCGGGCGCGCAGCAGCCGGTTCGCGGTGGCCGGGGTGCTGGCCTCCGTCTCGGCGGCGGTCTCCGGCAGGTCGAGCCCGAGCCCGTCGTAGAGCAGCAGGGTGCGGCGCTGGGCGGGGGACAGGCTCCGCAGGGCGGCGAGGACGGCGCGGTCGGAGACGTCGGTGGGCGGCGTGTCGGTGAGCCGCAGGCCGGGGCGGAACCGGTGCCAGGGGGAGAGGGCGTACTCGTAGGCGGCCGCGCGGACCCAGCCGGGCGGGTCGCCGTCCGTGGCGACGTCGGGCCAGCGCTGCCAGGCGAGCTGGAAGGCGCGGTCGACGGCCTCGGCGGCCAGGGTGCGGTGGCCGGTCAGGGCGTAGGTCTGGCGGAGCAGGGTCGGGGCCGTGCCGACGCACAGGGTGTCGAAGGCCTCTTCCGGGGTGCGCGGAGGCGGCGCCGTCCGGGCCCGCTGCTCGGCCCCGGCACCGGCAACGGCACCGACACCGGCCCCGGCTCCGGCCCCGGCCTCGGGGGCAGGGCCGGGCAGGCCGTGTGCGGGGTCCGCTGCCTCGGTGCTGCCGGAGGACGGCGTTCCGGAAAAGGGCGGGGGGCCGGGGGAGGGCGGCGGGTCGGCGGCGCCGGTCGCGAGGGACTCCAGGAGCTTGGCGTAGGCGGCGCGCCGGCGGCCGCGGGGTTCGGTGCGGCCGGCCTCCCAGGCGCGGACGGTGGCGCGGGTGACCCCCACGAGGGTGGCGAACTGCGCCTGGGTGAGCGACACGGCCTCGCGCAGCTTGCGGCGTTCCTTGGGGGGCGGCAGCGAAGGGCGACCCTCCGGCTCGACCGGGGCCGAGGGCTTGGGGGAAGCCGGGCTCTGGGTCATGGCTAGCCGTCCCACCGTAGGAAAAAGAACATAAACGTATATTGGGCGACACATCCGGTATTCGCCTGTTACGCGAAGAAAGCGCGTGTCGTTGGGAGCATGGCCGGGTGACGCACCTCACCGACTCCTCGGACCCCGGCTCCGGCGCCGCCACCGGTCGCGGCCCCGGCCCCGGTGCGGACCCGTACTCCGTCGTCGACCCGGACCCGTGGCAGCCGGGGGAGTCGCGGCACCTCACGGCCTCGGACGGGCGGGCACACGACCGGTCCTCGTCCGGGTTCGCCACCGGGATGCTCGGCGGGGCGATCGCGGCGGGCCTCGGGCTCGGGGTGTTCATGGTCGTCGTCCTGGCGCTGTGGGTCGGTTCGCCGTACCCGGACAGCGGTCTCGACGGGGCGCTGCACGTCACGGCGGCGCTGTGGCTGCTCGCACACGGCACCGAACTGGTCCGTACGGAGACGCTGTCCGGGGAGGCGGCGCCGGTCGGGGTGACGCCGCTGCTGCTCGTGGTGCTGCCGTGCTGGCTGCTGTACCGGGCGGCGCGGGACGCGGTGGACGCCGAGGAGCGCGTGCTGCGGGTGCGGGCCGCGTGGTGGGGCGTCGTCGCGGGCTACGTCCTGGTGGCCCTCGCGGTGACGCTGTACGCGGCGGGCGGCCCGCTGCGGCCGTCGTGGCCGAGCGTGGCGTGGCACGTGCCGCTGCTCGCGGTGGTGGCGGCGGGCGCGGCGGTGTGGACGGCGCACGGGTGGCCGCCGGGGCTGCTGCCGGAGGCGGTGCGGCGGACGCTGGACGCGGTGCCGGGGCCGGTGCGGCGCTTCTTCGTCCGCGACCGGACGCTCGCCGCGGGCCGGGCGGCGGCCGCGGGGACGGTGGTCCTCGTGGGCGGCGGCGCCCTGCTGGTGGGCGCCTCGCTGGTGGTGCACGGGGGCGTGGTGCGGGAGTCGTTCCTGGAGGTCACCGAGGCGTGGTCGGGGCGGTTCGGGGTGCTCCTGCTGGCGCTCGCGCTGGTGCCGAACGCGGCGGTGTGGGGCGCGGCGTACGGGCTCGGGCCCGGTTTCGTGCTCGGCGAGGGGACGGTGGTGGCGCCGCTGGGCGCCGGGGACGCGCCGCTGCTGCCGGTGTTCCCGCTGCTCGCGGCGGTGCCGGAGGAGGGGCCCGGGTCGCCGTTCACCTGGGCGGCGGGGGTGGTGCCGGTGGCGGCGGGGTGGGCCGTGGGGTGGTTCACCGCGCAGATGGCGGTGCCTCCGGGCGGCAGGCGGGAGGACGCGTGGCCGGTGGGGCGGACGGCGGTGGTGGCGTTCCTCGGGGCGATGGGGTGCGGCGCCGGGTGCGCGGTCCTCGCGGTACTGGCGGGAGGCCCGATGGGGGCGGGGGTGCTGAGCGCCTTCGGGCCGGTGTGGTGGCTGGTGGGCGCGGCGGCGGCGGGGTGGACGGCCGTGGTGGGGGTGCCGGTGGCCCTGTGGGCGCGGGCCTGGCGCAGGCGGACGCGCCCGCCCCGCCCCGAGCACAGCCGTACCCGACGCCCCTGGTCGCGCCGCCACCGCGCCCCGGAACAGCCCGCCCCGGAGGCTGCCCCGGACGCCGCCCGGACGCCGGGACCGACGGGCCGGAGGTCGTCCGGGGGACCGGCGCCTACGGGATCGATGCCGTCGACGGGGCCGATGCTGTCGACGGGGCCGACGTCGTCGACGGGACTGGCGTCGTCGACGGGACTGGCGGGGGCGGTGATGCCCGGCGGGTCAGGAGCACGCAAGGGGCTTGCCGCGTTCGCCGAGGCCCTCGAGGCCGCCGGGGGTGCCGAGACTGTCGGGGCCGGTGCGTTCACGGCGTCCACCGAGGTCACAGGAGCCGGTACGACCACCGCGCCCGCCGGGCCGGACGCGTTCCCCGGGGCCGCCGCGGCACACACGCCCGAGGCCAATGAGGCGAACGAGAACACCGAGGCCACCGAGAACACCGAGAACGACCTACGTACCGCCGGTGCCTCCCGAGCCGGAGAGACCTCCACCGCCGAGGACACCTCCCAGGCCGATGACACCGAGGGGACCTTCACCGCAGAGGCCGCACAGGCCGCACAGGCCGCGGAGGCCGCCGAGCACCTCCGCCTCATGGAGTTCCTCGGACCGCAGCAGCCCCACGACGGGCACACAGACCCTGAGCCTCCCGACCGCTCAGGCAGCTCCGGCAGCTCCGACCGCTTCGACCCCTTCGAGCCGTTCGACCTCCTGGACTCCTCCGAGCCGGACCCTCTGGCGCCCACGGGAGCTCTGGAGGACCTCGTACCGTTCGAGTTCTCGGACCCGCAGGAGGCCCTGGCGCCCCCGGCCGCCCCGGCGGCGAAGCCCCGGCGCTCCCTGGACCCGCTGTTCGAGCCCTTCGACTTCCTCCCGAACCGCTCGAAGAACCGCCCGGGAAACCGCTCGGGAAACCGCCCGGGGAACCGCGAGAACCCTTCGAGACCGACGCCCGACTAGCCCGGTCCGGGCGCCGCGGCGGGGCTCAGTCGCGGTCCGTGAGCAGCGGTCGCAGCTGCTTCGGCAGCAGGTCCTCGCAGGCCTCCCGCGACTGGTTGGTGAGCGCGTCGTCGCGGCACGTGTAGTAGTCCCGGTAGACGACCTGCGCGCCGAACGTCGCCAGGACCATGATGAGCGCGAGCGACGCCGTCACGAGCCCGCTGATCGCCGCCGTGGTCTGGGGCCGCGACCCGCCTGCGGGAGCCTGCGCCGCGGCGGGGGCCGACGGGTCGGGCCGCCGCGGCTTGGCGCGCAGCGCGCTGATGCCCCAGTACGCGCCGAGCGCGCCGAGCAGCAGGGCCACGTACTGCCAGCCGAAGAGCGCGAAGAAGAACGCCCACATGCCGGACAGCAGGGCGTAGCGCGCGCGGCGCTGGGCCGGGTCGGTGGGGTCCCAGCGCAGGCCGCCCTGGCCGGAGCCGCCCGAGCCGCCGGAGCCGTCCGGGTTCTGGCCGCGGGGCCGCTCGCCGAAGCCGCCGGGGGAGCGCCCCGGCTGCCGGTCGCTCCACTGGCTGCCCCACGGGGACTCGCCCTGACCGCCCTGGCCGCCCTCGGCGCCCTGCTCGTCGGAGCCCGAGCCGTTCCCGGGCCGCCGCGGCCGCCAGGGCTGCTCCGGCGCCCCCTCGGGCGGCGGCGCGAACGGGTTGTCGTCCTGCGAGGACCCCTGGCCGCCCCCGCCCCCCTCCGGAGAGGACTCCGGAGCCGGGGAGGACGGTCCGGGCCGCCCCTCCCTCAGCAGTACCGGGCCGCCGCGGGGCACGGCGGCGGACGGCACCGAGCCGGGACCGGATGTCGAGCCGACGCGCCCTTCGTGCGTCAGTCCGTACGCGGACGCGAAGGATGGCGTGAGGCGGAGGCTGCGGTCCGGCATCAGGTGTGCGTCTTCCCCTTGTTGTAGGGCCCGTGTGCGGAGCCTCGGGCGAAGCTCCGCGGCCCGGCTCGGCGGGCCGGGCAACTCGACGGTGGAGCCTGGCGACTCGGCGTGCGGGCGTCTGCCCCCACAGACGCTACCTTCCGGCCGCGCCCCCGTCCCGTGAGGGGCCGCTGGGTGTGCCGGTATCGTTGCTGACGGTCGGCCGCTTCGTAGAGTTCCCCGTATCGAGGAGTGCGAAGCCTTCGTACGACCATACAAAGAGCGACCGCGCGACGAGCGACGGTACAAAGAGCGACCGTACAAAGAGCACTCCCGAGAAAGGGCCCCGTCGTGGCCAAGGCCAAGCGCCTCGTCGTGCTGGTCTCCGGATCAGGCACGAATCTGCAGGCACTGCTCGACGCCGTCGTGGAGCACGGACCCGAGGCGTACGGCGCCGAGGTCGTGGCCGTCGGCGCCGACCGCGGCGGCATCGCGGGCCTGGAGCGGGCCGAGCGCGCGGGCCTGCCGACGTTCGTGTGCCGGGTCAGGGACTACCCGAACCGGGAGGCGTGGGACCGCGCCCTCGCCGAGGCCACCGCGGCGTACGAGCCGGACCTGGTGGTCTCCGCAGGGTTCATGAAGATCCTGGGCAAGGAGTTCCTGGCCCGGTTCGGCGGCCGCACCGTGAACACGCACCCCGCGCTGCTGCCCAGTTTTCCCGGGGCCCACGGCGTCCGCGACGCGCTCGCGTACGGCGCGAAGGTCACCGGCTGCACCGTCCACTTCGTCGACGACGGCGTCGACACCGGCCCGATCATCGCGCAGGGCGTGGTGGAGGTCAGGGACGAGGACGACGAGAGCGCTCTGCACGAGCGCATCAAGGACATCGAGCGAAGCCTGCTCGTCGACGTCGTGGGCCGCCTCGCCCGCGACGGCTACAGCATCGAGGGACGAAAGGTAGTTATCCCGTGACCGCCGAAGGTACGACGTCCGTGGCAGCCGGCCCCGGAGACGACAGGCGGCCCGTCCGCCGCGCGCTGATCAGCGTGTACGACAAGACCGGCCTGGAGGACCTCGCGCGCGGCCTGCACGAGGCGGGCGTGGAGCTGGTGTCGACCGGGTCCACCGCCGGGCGGATCGCCGCCGCGGGCGTGCCGGTCACCAAGGTCGAGGAGCTGACGGGCTTCCCCGAGTGCCTGGACGGCCGCGTCAAGACGCTGCACCCGCGCGTGCACGCGGGCATCCTCGCCGACCTGCGCCTGGACGCGCACCGCACGCAGCTCCAGGATCTCGGCGTCGAGCCGTTCGGCCTGGTCGTGGTGAACCTCTACCCGTTCCGCGAGACCGTGGCCTCCGGCGCGAGCGCCGACGACTGCGTCGAGCAGATCGACATCGGCGGCCCGTCGATGGTGCGCGCGGCCGCCAAGAACCACCCGTCGGTGGCGGTCGTCACCAGCCCGGCCCGGTACGCCGACGTGCTCACCGCCGTCCGCGCGGGCGGCTTCGGCCTCGCCGCGCGCCGCGCGCTCGCCGCCGAGGCGTTCCAGCACACCGCGGCGTACGACATCGCGGTCGCGAACTGGTTCCAGGAGACCGAGCCGGGCGCCGACGAGCGCTTCCCGGCCTTCGTCGGCGCCGCCTTCGACCTGAAGAACCAGCTCCGCTACGGCGAGAACCCGCACCAGAAGGCCGCCCTGTACACGGACGGCCGCGGTGGCCTCGCCGAGGCCGAGCAGCTCCACGGCAAGGAGATGTCGTACAACAACTACACCGACACGGACGCCGCCCGCCGTGCCGCGTACGACCACGATGACCCCTGTGTGGCGATCATCAAGCACGCCAACCCGTGCGGCATCGCCATCGGCGGCACCGTCGCCGAGGCGCACCGCAAGGCGCACGCCTGCGACCCGCTGTCGGCGTTCGGCGGCGTCATCGCCGTGA
The DNA here is from genome assembly GCF_030010595.1 of Streptomyces sp. CC224B. Classification (NCBI taxonomy): domain Bacteria; kingdom Bacillati; phylum Actinomycetota; class Actinomycetes; order Kitasatosporales; family Streptomycetaceae; genus Streptomyces; species Streptomyces sp. CC224B. Next base: position 16,424 of record NZ_JASCXL010000165.1, read on the forward strand.
ACCGGCCGGTGAGCAGGGAGATGGCCGAGCAGGTCGCCGACATCTTCACCGAGGTCATCGTCGCGCCCGACTACGAGGACGGCGCGCTGGAGGCCCTGACCAAGAAGAAGAACATCCGTGTCCTGCGCGCCCCGCAGGCGCCCGCCGCGCCCGTCGAGGTCAAGCCCGTCGACGGCGGCGCGCTGCTCCAGGTCACCGACCGGCTCCAGGCCGACGGCGACGACCCCGCGAACTGGACCCTCGCCACCGGCGACGCGCTGTCGCCGGGCGAGCTGGCCGAGCTGGCCTTCGCCTGGCGGGCCTGCCGGGCCGTGAAGTCCAACGCGATCCTGCTCGCCAAGGACGGGGCCTCCGTCGGCGTCGGCATGGGCCAGGTCAACCGCGTCGACTCCGCGAAGCTCGCCGTGGAACGCGCGGGCGCGGAGCGGGCCCGCGGCGCGTACGCCGCGTCGGACGCCTTCTTCCCGTTCCCGGACGGCCTTGAGGTGCTGACCGCCGCGGGGGTGAAGGCCGTGGTGCAGCCCGGCGGTTCGGTCCGCGACGAGCTGGTGGTCGAGGCGGCGAAGAAGGCCGGCGTGACGATGTACTTCACGGGGACGCGGCACTTCTTCCACTGACCCTGTGCCGACCCGGTACGCACACGGCGCGGGCGCCCCCCCCCCCCCGGGGGGGGGGCCCCCCCCCGGGGGGGGAGGTCATGGGGCGCCCCGGGAGCCGCCCCGGGGGGCCCACAGGT
>NZ_JASCXL010000166.1:0-17063 GCF_030010595.1 Streptomyces sp. CC224B
CCGCGCCCTCCTCCGTCGTGGAGGGCGCGGCGGCCTGGGTGTCACTCGGCATGTCGGTCACCGGGTCACTGGTCCAGCGCGTTGTCGATGGTCTTGGTGACCTTGTCCCAGGCCTTGTCGGGCGAGGTGCCCTTCTGGTCCACGCCGAGCATCCCGGTGTCGGCCAGGTACTGCTGGATGATGCCGTCCTTGGGGCCGATCGGCTGGACGGGCACGCCCTCGGCGGCCGCGGAGAAGATCTTCCCCACGGGCGCGTCACCAAAGTACGGGTTCTTGGCGTCCTTCACCTCGGGCAGGTCGTACGCCGCGCTGGCGCTCGGGAAGCTGGCCCGCTTGTCGAACAGCTTGGCCTGCTGCTCGGGGGCGGTCAGCCAGGCCACGAGCTTGGCCGCCTCCTCCTTGTTCTTGCCCGCCTCGGGCACGGTCAGGAAGGAGCCGCCCCAGTTGCCGGGCTTCGGCGCGGCGGCGACGTCCCACTGGTCCTCGGCCTTGTCGCCCGCCTTGTCCTTGATGTAGCCGAGCATCCACGGCGGGCAGGTGATCGTGGCGAAGGAGCCGTTGGCGAAGGCCTGGTCCCAACTGGGCTGGAACTGCTGGAGTTTGGCGGTCAGCCCGGCCTGCGCGAACTGGGCGGCGATGTCCCAGCCCTCCTTGACGCCCGGGCTGTCCTTGTAGATCAGCTCGCCGTCCTCGTCGTAGAACTTCCGCTCGCCGGAGGCGTGCACGGCGGCCATCACGCCGGCGGCGCCGTCCACGAAGGAGGTGCCCTCGGGCGCCTTCTTCTGGTACCGCTTGCCGGTCTCCAGGTACTTCTTCCAGTCACCGGCCCACAGCTTGCCGACGGCCTCACGGTCGGTGGGCAGCCCGGCCTTGGCGAACAGGTCCTTGCGGTAGCAGATGCCGGTCGGGCCGACGTCGGTGCCGAGCCCGATCGTCCTGCCGTCCTCGGTGGTGGCCTGCTGCCACTTCCAGTCGAGGAAGGCCTTCTTGTCGACGCCGGGCACCTTGCCGAGGTCCATCAGCTTGCCGGCGTGCGTGCCGGTCAGCTCGGCCACGTTGCCGACCTCGACGGCCTGGACGTCGGACAGGCCGCTGCCGCTGCTGAGGTGGGTGAGCAGCGCGGGCCAGTAGTTCTCGTTGCGCTGGACGGAGTTCTGCTTGATCTCGATGTCCGGGTTGAGCCGCTCGTACTCCTCGTACAGGCCGGCCTCCTGGAGGCCGAAGGCGCCGAACACGCCGACGGTCAGGGTGGTCCCGCCCTTGCCGCCGCCTCCGCCGCCGCCCGAGGAGCCGCCGGGCTCGTCGCCGGAGTCCTCCGCGCATCCGGTGAGCAGCCCTGTGGCCAGGGCGGTGACGGCCGCGAGCACCACGGCCGTGCGGGGCATTCGAGTCCTGTAACGCGTCCTGTGGCGCATGGTGTCCTCCTGGTGCTCCGACGTACCGCTGACCGGCCAACTGCTGTGGGAGAGCCATGGGCTGGGGAGAATCGGCTCGGACGGGACGTGCGGGTCGTGTAGGAGCCAAGTAGAGTGGGAGCGCTCCCATGATTGATGCCTTGAAGGGTTACGGCTCGCCGCGGGGGTGTCAAGGCGCCGGACGGCAGGAGTTGCGGGCCGTCGGCGCCGACGCTGGTGGCCGGGGTGGGGCTGTTAGATTTCGCGTCGTGGGGAGGCACTGATGGGGAGTCGTCAGCCCAAGGGGCGCAGCGGGGGCCGGCCCACGCTGGAAGAGGTGGCCGCGCGCGCGGGCGTCGGCCGGGGCACGGTGTCCCGGGTGATCAACGGCTCGCCCCGGGTCAGCGAGCGGACCCGGGCCGCCGTCGAGGAGGCCGTCGCCGAGCTCGGCTACGTCCCGAACACGGCGGCCCGCGCGCTCGCCGCGAACCGGACGGACTCGATCGCCGTGGTCGTCCCCGAACCGGAGTCGCGGTTCTTCGCCGAGCCGTACTTCTCGGACATCGTGCACGGCGTGGGCAGCGCGCTCGCCGACACCGACATGCAGCTCCTGCTGACCTTCGCGGGCGGCGACCGGGAGCGCCGCCGCCTGGCCCAGTACCTGTCGGCGCACCGCGTGGACGGGGTCCTGCTGGTGTCGGTGCACGCGGACGACCCGCTGCCGGACCTCCTGGAGCAGCTCGAGGTCCCGGCGGTGATCAGCGGCCGCCGCCGCGCCGACGAGCCGCTGGCCTCGGTGGACTCCGACAACTTCGCGGGCGCCCGGGCCGCCGTCACCCATCTGCTCTCCCGGGGCCGGCGCGCGATAGCCACGATCACCGGCCGCCTGGACGTGTACGGCGCCCAGCTCCGCCTCGACGGCTACCGCGACGCCCTGGCGGAGGCGGGGCACGGGCCGGAGGAGGCCCTGGTGGCGCGCGCCGACTTCACCGAGGAGGGCGGCCGCCGGGCCATGGAGGAGCTGCTCGCCCGCCGTCCTGACCTGGACGCGGTGTTCGCCGCCTCGGACGTGATGGCCTCGGGCGCCCGGCAGGTGCTGCGCCGGGCGGGCCGCCGCATACCGGACGACGTGGCCCTGGTGGGCTTCGACGACTCGGCCATCGCCCGCCACATGGACCCGCCGCTGACGAGTGTGCGCCAGCCCATAGCGGAGATGGGCCGCACGATGACGCACGTCCTCCTCGCGGAGATCGCCGACCCCCGCCCGCCCGCGACCCGCCGCCTCACCCGCCCCCAGATCGTCCTGCCGACGGAACTGGTGCACCGGGCCTCGTCCTGAGCCACCGCCACGCGCGACGTGTCACCGACGCCCCGGCGGCGGCTCGTACCGCAGTACGGCTCTCCTGGCCCGACGCAGATCCTCCCGCAGGTGGAAGCCCCCGCGGCACCGCTCCTTGGCGGCCCACCCCAGACCACAGCGGGGGCAGGTCCGCAGGTGCTCCAGGTGGACCAGGTAGGCGGCTTCGGCGCGCCGCTCCAGCGGGGACAGGCTGCGAGTGATCACGTGACCCTCACCCCTTCCAGCACCTCGTACGCGCTCAGGTAGGCGGCGCGCAGCTCGACGGGGTCCGTGAGGACCAGGGGCGCTGTCGGCGCCACGATCCAGGAGCGGGTGCGGGCGGTGAGCGGGGCGATGACGGCCGGGTCCGGCGCGGCGACGAAGTCCCCGCGGCTGAGCGTCGTGGTCCGGGGCGCGCACCAGAACCGCGCGGTCCCCGCGGGGACGAGGACCTCGACGTGGGTCACGGTGTGCAGCACGGGCCCGAGCAGGGCGCCGTCGGCGCGCAGGCGATGGACGGTGCGCCAGCCGACACGCTGCGGCACGCGCACCACGTCCCAGGCCACCCCGGCGGGAACCGGCGCGAGGTCACCGCGCTCCCACTCCGCGAGCGCTCTGCGGACGTCGGCACGCGCTTCCGTGAGCCAGATGACAGCACCCGCGGTGGTCGTACTCTCGGCCATGTCGACTCCAACCGGTCGGCCGTGCCCCGGGGCCGTTCACTCGGCCGCCGGGGTCTTGGCTGTGCCTTTCGACGCTAGGAGCGCGCGGAAGACGACCACCAGCGTTGTGCAGATCCGTGCAGACGGCGTCCCGCACGCATGTGCGTGGTGGCCGTGCCCTTGACCCGGTGCACGCCCACCCGCGACGGTGATGCAACGAACTGCACACGCCGTACGGAGGCTGACGTGCCGTTACTGTTCGTCGGGATCGACCCCGACACCAAGACCGCCGACAGCCCCACCGTGTGGGTCGACCGGGAGAAGCGGGAACTGGTCCTCCAGGGGTGGGAGCCGACCCCCGAAGTCCAAGCCGAATGTGCCGCGTTCGAGGCGCCCGGTCACGCCGTCGGCGTCCCGGACGGCGAGGCGGTGATCCGCATCCCTGCCAGGATGATCCACATGATCAGGGAGGCGTGCGATGTCCTCGAGCGAACCGACGATCGCTGAGCTGATGGACAACTGCACGCGGACCGCGGTGCACCTGGAGATGCGGGACCAGTACGGCGTCGCCGCCGAAGCCGACGACTTCCGCACCTGGCTGGAGACCGGCGAGCTCGACACCGACCCCTCCTCGGAGGGCTGGGCGCCCTGGGTCGACCTCGTCAGCCGGGCCGTGACCCGCGGGGTCGCTGTGCGACGCGCCCGCATCGTGTCCGAACCCGTATCCGACTACGTCCGGTACGAGCACGCTTCCACCGAGGTCAACACGTACGCGGGGGAGGAAGTCCGCTGGCTGCCCCGCCGCCGGGCCTCGACCCTCTGCCTGCCCGGCAACGACTTCTGGCTGTTCGACGGCCGTATCGTCCGCTGGGGCCACTTCTCGGGCGACGGAGCGCTGGTCGGACACGAGACGTCGGAGGACCCCGCAGCCGCGAAGCTGTGCGGGGACGCCTTCGCGGCGGTGTGGGAGCACGCCATACCGCACGCCGCGTACCGGATCGACTGACCAGGAAGCACCGGCAGCCAGCCCATGTCCGTCTCGCCCTCCTCCTCGGCCCAAGCCGCGCGAGAAGCTGTCGCCCGGCAACTGCGCACCCTCCGCAAGGAGGCCGGGATGACGGTCGTCGACCTGGCTGCCGCGTGCGACTGGCACCACTCCAAGACGTCCCGGATCGAGAACGCGCTCACCGGGCCGTCGGCGAACGACATCCGCCGGTGGTGCGACGCCACCGGGCGCAGTGATCAGGCACACGACCTGATCGTCCAGTCCATCAACGCCGAGACGCTGTATCAGCAGTGGCGTGACCAGGTGCGCTCCGGGCTGCGGCACCTGCAGGAGCGCCGAGTCCGGTTCTTCCGCGAGACCGCGCTCTTCCGCGTGTACTCCTCCGGCCTCGTACCCGGGCTGCTCCAGACCGAGGGGTACGCGGCCGCCGTGCTCCGCATCGCCGCGCACTCCCACGACCTCTCGGTGGACGACAGCGCGGAGGCCGCGCGGGCACGCGTCGAACGCTCCCGCCTCATCCACGAGCCGGGGCATCGCTTCGTGGCGGTGATCGAGGAGTCAGTCCTGCGCTACCGGATCGCCGGAGCAGAAGCCATGGCCGCCCAGCTCGGCTACCTGCTCACCGCAGGGGCCCTGCCCGCCGTCTCCCTCGGCGTCATCCCCATGGGCGGCGAGCGGACGCACTGGCCGGAGGAGACGTTCCACATCTACGACGACAAGCTGGTGTCCACGGAACTCGTGTCGGCGGAGGTACGTGTCACCCGGCCTTCCGAGGTGAACCAGTACGTGGAGACGTTCGAACGCCTGCGGGGGATGGCCGTCTACGGGTCGGATGCCCGGGGCCTCATCCTCCGCGCGATCGAAGCGCTGCACTGAGCGGGGAACGACAAAGGGCCCGGCCTGCTTCCGCAGGCCGGGCCCTTGATCCTTCAGGGTGAGTGACGGGACTTGAACCCGCGGCCACCTGGACCACAACCAGGTGCTCTACCAACTGAGCTACACCCACCATGTGCCGGTCTTTGTCGTTCTTCCGACCGGCCGAGAAAAAGTGTACAGGGTCCGGAGGGGTGCTCGCGCACACCTTTCCCGGACCCCGTACGTGACGCCCGGGGACGGGCTACGTCGCAGGCAGGACGTGCTTCGCCGCGATCGCCTTGGCCGTGTCCGAGTCCGGGCCCGGCTGCGGCACGAAGATCGCCTCGCGGTAGTAGCGCAGCTCGGCGATGGACTCGCGGATGTCGGCGAGCGCCCGGTGGTTGCCGTTCTTGTCCGGGCTGTTGAAGTACGCCCGCGGGTACCAGCGCCGCGCCAGCTCCTTGACGGAGGAGACGTCGACGATGCGGTAGTGCAGGAAGTTCTCCAGGGTCGGCATGTCCCGCAGCAGGAAGCCGCGGTCCGTGCCGACCGAGTTGCCGCACAGCGGGGCCTTGCGGGGCTCCTTCACGTGCTGACGGATGTAGTCGAGCACCTGCTCCTCCGCGTCGGCGAGCGTGGTGCCGCCGGACAGCTCGTCGAGCAGCCCCGAGGTGGTGTGCATCTGCCGCACCACGTCGGGCATGGTCTCGAGCGCTCCGTCCGGCGGGCGGATCACGATGTCCACGCCGTCGCCGAGCACGTTCAGTTCCGAGTCGGTGACCAGCGCGGCCACCTCGATAAGTGCGTCGTCCGTCAGCGAGAGCCCGGTCATCTCGCAGTCGATCCACACCATGCGATCGTTCATGCGCCCAACCCTACGGCGCGCTCCTCTGCCCCGGCAGCGGCGCCCGCCCCTGCGCGTACGCCTCGGAGGGTGCCTTGCCTGCGTCCATGGACAGGCCCGCCGGGGTGCCGAAGGCGCTCGCCGCCGCCGTGCGCCGGGTCTGCGTCGGCACCGCCCCCGGCGTCATGCCCGGGTGCGGGCCCGGTGCCGGGGCGTGTCCGCCGCCGTGCCCCGGCCCGTCCGCCGAGGCGACCGCGGGGGAGGCGGACGCCGGGACGCCGCCGGGTCCCGGCCCGCCCGCGGCACCGCCGCCGCCCGTGCCGTCGAGGGACCGCTCGCCCTGGGGCCTGCGCGCCCGGTACGCGGCGCGGTAGGCGGCGGGCGAGGAGCCGAGCTGGCGGCGGAAGTGGCCGCGCAGCGCGACGGGCGAGCGGAAGCCGCAGCGTCCGGCGACCTCGTCCACGGAGTAGTCCGAGGTCTCCAGGAGCCGCTGGGCCTGCAGGACCCGCTGGGTGATCAGCCACTGCAGGGGAGCGCTCCCCGTCAGCGAGCGGAAGCGCCGGTCGAAGGTGCGGCGGCTCATGTACGCGCGGGCCGCGAGCGTCTCCACGTCGAACTGCTCGTGGAGGTGCTCCAGGGCCCAGGCGACGACCTCGGCCAGCGGGTCGGCGCCGATCTCCTCCGGGAGCGACCTGTCCAGGTAGCGCTCCTGGCCGCCCGCGCGGCGCGGCGGCACGACGAGCCTGCGGGCGAGCGCGCCCGCCGCCTCGTTGCCGTGGTCGGTGCGCACGATGTGCAGGCAGAGATCGATTCCGGCCGCCGTCCCGGCCGACGTGAGCACGTCACCGTCGTCGACGAACAGCTCGCGCGGGTCGACGTGCACGGACGGATACCGCTTGGCGAGCGTCGGCGCGTACATCCAGTGGGTCGTCGCCGGGCGGCCGTCGAGTAAACCGGCCGCCGCGAGCACGAACGCGCCGGTGCACAGACCGACGATGCGGGCCCCCTCCTCGTGCGCGCGGCGCAGCGCGTCGAGGGCCTCCAGCGGCGGCGGCGACGTGATCGACCGCCACGCCGGTACGACGACGGTGCCGGCGCGCGCGATGGCCTCCAGGCCGTGCGGCGCCGTGAGCTCGAGCCCGCCGGTGGTGCGCAGCGGCCCCTCCTCCCCGGCGCACACGAGCAGCCGGTACCGGGGCACTCCCGCGTCCTGCCGGTCAATGCCGAACACGGAGAGTGGTATGGAACTCTCGAAGATGGGACCACCGCTGAAGAGCAGCACCGCGACGATTTCCCTGCGGCGCCGCCCGGAGAGTTTCCGCGCCGCTGTTTCCTGCACGGCAGTGGAGTCGTGGCTCATGACGCTAAGCCCCCCTCGGTCGTCGCGGCTCCCTGTTCTTTACGTGCTTGCTGTCGCTCCTGCACGTTTCCCCTCGGTCCTCCACCAGTCCCCCGCCGTACTACAGTCAAGATCGAATCTACTGCGTCACGTGACGCCGCTGTGACCAGTTCAGCACCCGGTGCATTGTCGACATGGCAACTTGGCGTGAAGCATTCGATCACGAAGCGTCGCACTCCCGGAGCGCCCAGGGAAGTGCGCCTCGTCCCCGTGGCCGGTCAACGTAGGGTGCGGAGGCCATCGTCGCTCCTTTCACCCCTGGTGGGACGTGGGTTGACCCCCTCTTCCGGCAGGGAATGCGGACCAGCCGGAAGTTGGCTGAAAACATTCGGGGGAGTGCGCCGGAATCGGTCAGTCCACCGGCGTGCTCGGCCCGGCGTGCCGACCGCCCCGGCGCGCCCCCGGCGCCGCCCTGGACGGCCGCCCGGCAGCGGCCCTGCGCCGCTCGGCCCGGGCCCGCGCCGCCCCGCGCTCGGACTGCCGCAGCAGCACCCGGCACACCCCGGTCACGGCCGCGAGCCCCAGGGCCGCCCCGGCGGCGCCGGCCAGCGAGGTCCCGTAGCCGACGAGCACCACGGGGACGAGGACGCAGGAGAAGGCCGCCCACCGCACCACGTCGCTCGCCGACTCCTGCGGGGCCGCCGCCGGGCCCGCGGCGCCCCCGTGCCGCGGGCCTCCCGCGGCCCGGCGCTCGCGCGCCCCCTCGGCGGCATGGCGGCGGGTGGTGGGTGCGGCGGCGGAGGCGGTGGCGGACGGTCCGGGCACGGCGTACTCCCTGCGACGGTGGTTGCGCACGTGGTGCTGGTTCCTGGGAATGTCTCCGAAAGAGTGGTTTCACGGGTTCAACGCGTGACCTCCCGGCCGGTCACTGGCCGGAAGGGACCGGGCCGCGCGAACCGGGCGCAAACCGCCTGTACGGGGCATCCGCCATTGCCATCCGGGCGCTCCTCATGCATGCTCCGGTGAACGCCGCGCGGCCGATGTGGGGCCGTGCGGGGGCGGCGGAAGCCGTCCGGAAGGGCCGAGCGGGCCCTGGGCAGGAGAGGAGAGCCGCCGTACCCTTGGGGTAAGGGGTTGGGAAGATGATTCCCGGACACGCGTCCGGTGGCGGCTCGTGTCCACCAGGCCGCCGGGTCCGACCTCCGCGCAGCAGCCCGGGAACCGCCGCACCACCCCGACCGCGCACCGCCCCGTTCCACCGCGTCGCACGACGGACGCCGATCCACCCGACAAGAGCCGACCCTCCCACAGAGGACTCCTTCGCCGAGACACCGATGGCCGGTCACGAATTCTCCGAACCCGCGGACCGCAAGCGGCAGGTCGCCGATCCGACGGCGACGCCCCGAGCGGCGGAAGAACCACGTCACTCCTGCGATCCCGCCTTCCGGCACGGTGTCGTCGTCGGCTTCGACGGCTCGACGTCCAGCGAGCGGGCCCTCGCCTACGCCATCGGGATGGCGCACCGGTCCGGCTCCGGCCTGATCATCGTGCACGTCGCGAACCGCCTGCCCACCACCGTCTGGGCGGGCTGCGAGCCCCCGGTCTTCGTCGACGTCCCCGACCACCGCACCGAAGTCCTCGGCCTCGAACTGGCCTGCGCGGACTATCTGTCCGAGGTGCCGTGGATCCTCGTCGAGCGCGGCGGCGACATCTGCCACGAGCTGGAGGAGGTCGGCCGGGAGTACGCGGCCGACGCCATCGTCGTGGGCTCGACGCACGGCATCGTGGGGCGCATCTTCGGCTCCGTCGCGGGCCGTCTCGCGCGCCGTGCGCAACGGCCCGTCGTCGTCATCCCGTAACGGCCGTCCTCGTCGTCCCGTACCGTCCGCGGTCCCCGTGTGACCCCTGTCGTCCCAGGTGGGACAGGGGTGTCAGGGTGCCGGGCCGCGGGTCGCGCCCCCGTCGCGCCGCATAAATCTACTCATGCGTAGAGGTGGTTTGTGCCCTTGTGAAGGGTAGATATCCGGTCGCTGGGACGCGTCCCGCCGGCCGGGGGGTGACGGCCACCGGTCGTGGCGGGCGCGGGCCGGGGTAATGGGCGACTCCGGTCCCTTGAAGAGCGCCCCCCGAGCGCTTGGTGGCACGCCGGGGGGCGTTCACAGCGCGACGGCCGGGCCGCCGCGCGCGTCCGTCGCCCGGCGTACGCGGGGCGGTCCGTGGCGCGCGGCGGCGGTCGGCCGTCGGGCGTACTCCCTGGTCCGGGGTGACTACTCCACCGTGACCGACTTCGCCAGGTTGCGCGGCTTGTCGATGTCCCGGCCCAGGGCCAGGGCCGTGTGGTAGGCGAGGAGCTGGAGCGGGATGCCCATGAGGATCGGGTCCAGCTCGTCCTCGTTCTTCGGCACGACGATGGTGTGGTCGGCCTTCTCCTGCTCCTGGTGGGCGACCGCGAGGATGCGGCCGCTGCGGGCCTTGATCTCCTCCAGGGCGGCGCGGTTCTTCTCCAGGAGGTCGTCGTCCGGGACGATCGCGACCGTCGGCAGGGCGGGCTCGATGAGGGCGAGCGGGCCGTGCTTGAGCTCGGAGGCGGGGTAGGCCTCGGCGTGGATGTAGGAGACCTCCTTGAGCTTCAGGGAGGCCTCGCGCGCCACCGGGTAGCCGCGCACCCGGCCGATGAACAGCATCGACTTGGCCTCGGCGAACTCCTGGGCGAGCTTCTTGACCTCGTCCTCGCGGGCCAGCATCTGCTCGATCTGCGCGGGCAGTTGGCGCAGGCCCGCGATGATCCGCTTGCCGTCGGCGACCGACAGGTCCCGGATGCGGCCCAGGTGCAGGGCGAGCAGCGCGAAGGCGACCGTGGTGTTGGTGAAGCACTTGGTGGAGACGACGCAGACCTCGGGTCCCGCGTGGACGTACACACCCGCGTCCGCCTCGCGGGCGATCGCGGAGCCGACGACGTTCACGATGCCGAAGACGCGGGCGCCCTTGCGCTTGAGCTCCTGCACGGCGGCGAGTACGTCGTAGGTCTCGCCGGACTGGGAGACGGCGACGTACAGGGTGTCGGGGTCGACGACCGCGTTGCGGTAGCGGAACTCGGAGGCGGGCTCGGCGTCGGCGGGGATGCGGGCCATCTCCTCGATCATCTGGGCGCCGATCATGCCCGCGTGGTACGAGGTGCCGCAGCCGAGGATCTTGACGCGGCGCACCTTGCGGGCGTCGTGCGCGTCAAGGTTCAGGCCGCCGAGGTGCACGGTGGCGAAGCGGTCGTCGATGCGGCCGCGCAGCACGCGGTCCACGGCGTCGGCCTGCTCGAAGATCTCCTTGTGCATGTACGTGTCGTGGCCGCCCATGTCCCACGACTCCGCCTCCCACTCCACGGTGGTCGGCGAGGCCGTCGTACGGGAGCCCTCGGTGGTGTACGTGCGGTAGTCGTCGGCCTTGAGGGTGGCCATCTCGCCGTCGTCGAGGGTGACGACCTGGCGGGTGTGGGAGACGAGCGCGGCGACGTCGGAGGCGACGAACATCTCCTTCTCGCCGATGCCGAGGACCACGGGCGAGCCGTTGCGGGCGACGACGATGCGGTCGTTGAAGTCGGCGTGCAGGACGGCGATGCCGTACGTGCCCTCGATGTGGCGCAGCGCCTCGCGGACCCGCTCCTCCAGGGTCTCGGCCTCGGAGCGGGCGATGAGGTGGGTGATCACCTCGGTGTCCGTCTCGGAGCGGAACTCCACGCCGTCGGCGACCAGCTTGGCGCGCAGCTCGGTGGCGTTGTCGATGATGCCGTTGTGGACGACGGCGACCTTGTCCTCGGCGTCCAGGTGGGGGTGGGCGTTCTCGTCGGACGGGGCGCCGTGGGTGGCCCAGCGGGTGTGGGCGATACCGGTGGTGCCGGTGAAGCGCTTGGGGACGCGGGCCTCCAGGTCGCGGACGCGGCCCTTGGCCTTGACCATCTTCAGGCCCGTGGCCTTGGGAGAGGTGATGACGACGCCCGCGGAGTCGTAGCCGCGGTACTCCAGGCGCTGGAGGCCTTCCAGGAGGAGCGGGGCGACGTCACGCTTGCCGATGTATCCGACGATTCCGCACATAAGGGTCCCTTGGGTGTGGTGGGGATGGTCTAGCCGTAGACGATGCGGCGCAACTGCCGCAGCGAGAGCTCGGGCGGTGCCACCGCGCGGTAGCGCAGCTCCGCCGCGACCTGTTCGAAGATCTCCGCGTTCACCAGGCCCTGACCCTGGAGTTCGCGGTGGCGGCGGCGGACGTAGTCCTCGGTCGTCTCGTCGAAGTACGCGAGCACGTCCTGGATCACCCGGAGCGCTTCGCCGCGCTGGAGCTGCGTGGAGCGCATCAGGTGATCGACAAGTTCTTCGTGCACCCGATGATCCTGGATTACGCAGGGCCCTTGCGCAACAATCCTGCCCGGAATCGGGCAGGATTAGCTCGACCGCCCCTCCTGGCCCTCCCTCAGTCCCCTCCTAACCCCCTCGTACGGGACGACATACGGGCTAGTACAGAAGACGCGCGCACGGCTGCAGAAGACGTGCGCACGGCCATGGAGGGTGTGCGCGGCTCACATCCGGCGCAGGACCGCCTGCTTGGCCGCCGCGAACTCCTCGTCCGTGAGGATGCCGTCGCGGTGCAGCCCGCCCAGCTCCCGCAGGCGCCGCAGGAGCGCGTCGTGGTCGTCCTCGGCCGGGGCGGCGGGAGCGGGCGCCGGTACGGCGGCGGGCACCGCGGCCGGCGCCGCCTCCTTGGCGACGACGGGGTGGGCGGCCGGTACGGGCCGTGCCGGGTGCGGCAGCCGGGCCTGCACGGCCGCCGCGACGAGCGCCATCAGCGGGTCCTTCTTGAAGCCCCACAGCTCCACCGAGTTGGGGTCGTACTTGGGCGGGGCCTTGGTCGGCGCGTTCCGCACGGTGAAGCGCAGATAGCCGTTCTCCAGGCCGATGGCGGGCTGCCACTCGACGGCGGCGACGTCCCCGAGCGCGATGGTGCGGGTGCCCGCGGCGGCCTTGGCCTCCTCCGTCTTCCAGTTCCACTCCAGGCGGACCTGCTCGCCGTCGAAGCTCACCGTGGCGTCGCCCGCGGAGACCTGGAGCGGCACCGACGGGCCCGACAGCAGATAGCGGTCGCAGGCCGTGGCCGGGACCTGCTCGAGCAGCAGGGCGGTGCGCACCTCGTCGACCAGGTACTCGGCGACGCCGTACCGGTCGGGCTCCACCGTGAGCTGGTACGGGTCGGAGGCGTCGGCCAGCCTGCCCGCCGTCGCCTGGAGCAGCGGGTCGGCGCCGTCGCGCAGGCGCAGCCGGAGCCGTCCGCTCTTCTTGCCCTGTTCGAAGGCGATGCCCGCCAACGCCCCGAGCGGCAGCGTCACTTCGCCCAGCGTCTTGCGCAGCAGCGAGACGCCCTTGTCGCGTCCCGGCACGAGCCGCAGTGCCACTCCGTCGAAGGTCCAGGTCCCGTCGCGCTGGATGATTTCCGCCATGGTGCGATTCTCGCACCGCCGCCCAGGTCAGGTGGTCTACACCTTGACCGGGCCTGGGGTGCGCGGTACGCATGAGGACAGTTCGGCCGTGTCACCTCCGTGTCACCTCCGCGTCGGCCCGTCGAAGGGACCCGCTCGTGCGAAAACCCCACAGATCGACACGTGTCATCGGCGCACTGCTCCTCGTCGCCGCCGCCGGTCTGTCGACCGCGGCGGCGGCGCCGGGCGGGGCGCCCCGGACCGCGCCCGAGCCGACCCCGCTCGGCCGCGTCGTCCCCGCGCCCCTGAAGGCCGAACCGGCCGGGCCCGGCTACGAGATCACCGCCAAGACCGCCATCCGCGTCGGCGCCCACCCCGAGGAGCGCCGCGTCGGCGAGTACCTCGCGCGGCTGCTGCGCCCCGCCACCGGCTTCCCCCTGCCCGTCACCGACCGCGCGGGCGGTGACGGCATCCGGCTGCGCGTCAGCGCCGAGCCCGCGAACAGGGCCCTGGGCGGCGAGGGGTACCGGATGATCTCCGCGCGCCGCTCCCTGACTCTCACCTCCTGGACGGGCGCGGGCCTCTTCCACGGTGCCCAGACGCTGCGGCAGCACCTCCCCGCCGCCGTCGAGAAGCGGACGGAGCAGCCCGGGCCCTGGCGGGTCGCGGGCGGCACCGTCACGGACACCCCGCGGTACGCCTACCGCGGGGCGATGCTCGACGTGGCCCGCCACTTCTTCCCGGTCGGCCATGTCAAGCGCTACATCGACCAGTTGGCGCTGTACAAGATGAACACGCTGCACCTGCACCTGAGCGACGACCAGGGCTGGCGCATCGCCGTCGACTCCTGGCCGCGCCTGGCCTCCTACGGCGGCTCCACCCAGGTCGGCGGCGGCCCCGGCGGCTTCTACACCAAGGACCAGTACCGGGAGATCGTCTCCTACGCGGCCTCCCGGGGCCTGGAGGTGGTCCCCGAGATCGACATGCCGGGCCACACGAACGCCGCGCTCGCCTCGTACGCCGAGCTGAACTGCGACGGGGTGGCGCCGCCGCTGTACACGGGCACCGCGGTCGGGTTCAGCTCGCTGTGCGTGAAGAAGGACGTCACGTACGACTTCGTGGACGACGTGATCCGCGAGCTGGCCGCGCTCACCCCGGGCCGCTATCTGCACATCGGCGGCGACGAGGCGCACTCCACGAGCCACGAGGACTTCGTGGCGTTCATGGACAGGGTGCAGCCGGTCGTCGCCCGGTACGGCAAGACCGTGGTCGGCTGGCACCAGTTGGCCGGGGCCCGTCCGGCGCCGGGCGCGGTCGCGCAGTACTGGGGCTACGACCGCACCGGCCAGGCCGAGCGCGACGAGGTGGTGAACGCGGCGAAGAGCGGCACCCGCCTGGTGCTCTCGCCCGCCGACCGGGCCTACCTGGACCACAAGTACGACAAGGACACCCCGCTGGGCCTGAAGTGGGCCGGGTACGTGGACGTGCGCAGGGCCTACGACTGGGACCCGGGCACGTACCTCGCGGGCGCCCCGGCCGACGCGGTCCTCGGGGTGGAGGCGCCGCTGTGGACGGAGACCCTCTCCACGCCCGCGCACCTGGACTACATGGCCTTCCCGCGGCTGCCCGGCATCGCCGAGCTGGGCTGGTCGCCCGCGGCCGCGCACGACTGGGAGGCGTACCGCTCCCGGCTCGCGGCACAGGCCCCGCGCTGGGACGCGCTGGGCATCGGCTACTACCGGTCGCCGCAGGTGCCCTGGCCCGCCGGCTGACCGGGGCGGCGTACGGGCGGGGCTCCGAAGGACCGTACTTTGGAGCCCCGCCGGTCCGGTGGGTGCGGCTACGCGGCCGCGTGCGGCGGGCGCCCGGCCACCGCGCGGCGTACGACCGCCGCCTCGAACCGCTCGCGCGCGCAGAAGCTGAGCAGGGCGAGCCCGTCGGGCGTCCCGGCCTCGCACTCGGGCACGAAGCCGACGGACTCGTACAGGCGGCGCGCCGCGGTGTCGGCGGCGTCGGACTCGACGACGGCGCGGTGGGCGGCCGGGTCGGCGAACACGTACTCCAGCGCGGTGGTGAGCACGGTCTCGGCGAAGTCGGGCACGGCCTCGTGGTCCGGGGAGACGAGGACGTGCAGGCCGACGTCGCCGGGCTCGGGCTCGTAGAGGTCCACCGGGGCGGCGTGCAGGGGGTCGTAACGCTCCATCAGGAACGCGGGCGCGCCGTCGAGCAGGCCGATGTACGCGTGGTGGTGCGCGGAGGCGGCGATGCCCATGTACTCCCGCTCCACGTGGTGGAGCTTCGCGTCCCGCCGCTGCCAGTGGGGGGCCTTGGGGTGGGTGACCCAGGAGTGCACCAGCTCGGCGTCCGTGAACGGGTCGAGGGGGCGCAGGGTCAGGATCCCGGTGCCCCGGCCGCGGGGCGCGACCGCGGCGCGCGTGCGGGACGGGCGCCGGGCGGCCGGGGCGCGGTGGAGGTCAGCTCGCACGGACAAGGCGGTCTCCCAGGTACTGCTCGGCGTGGTGGGCGATCAGGTCGAGCACGGCGGCGAGGTCGGCGGTCGTCGTGCCGGGGTGGAGCGGGGTGACCCGCAGGTACTGGCGGTCGCCCACCACGGTGCCCGCGACGGCGGCGGCGCCGGAGGCGCACAGGGCCTTGCGGGCGTACAGGTTGGCGCGGTCGATGTCGGCGGGGGTGCGGATGGCGGCCGGGATGTAGCGGAAGACGAGCGTGCAGAGCTGCGGCTCGACGGTGACGGCGAAGCGCGGGTCGGCGGCGACGAGGTCGAAGCCGCGCGCGGCCAGGTCGCAGCTCGCGTCGAACCGGTCGCCGGCGGCGTCGGCGCCCAGGACGCGCAGCGTCAGCCACAGCGACACGACGGCGTGGGCGCCGGCCGTCCGGACGGGGGTGTCGGCGTGGCGGGGGCCGGGCTCCCGCGCCGCCCGCCGGAGTCCGGGGTGCTCCGCGGCGGCCGGGCGCAGCGCCGCCCCGTCGCGGACCAGGACGGCGGCCGGGCTCGCCGGCCCGGCGTACGCCGTGGGGAAGTCCACGGTCACCGAGTCGGCGCGTTCGATGCCGTCGAGGAGGTGGCGCCGGGTGCGCGAGGCGAGCAGCCCGCAGCCGTATGCCACCCGCACGTGCAGGTGGACGCCGTGGTGTTGGCACAGGTCGGCGAGGTGCGCCAGCGGGTCGACGGAGCCGGTGCCGGCGGTGCCCGCGGTGGCCATGACGGCCAGCGGCACCAGGTCCTCGCGGGCGCAGCGCTCCAGTTCGCGGGCGAGCGCCACGGTCTGGAGGCGTCCGCCGCGGTCGGTGGGGACGGTGACGACGGCGTCCGGGCCGAGGCCGAGGAGCCGGGCGGCGGCGCGGGCGCGGGCGTGGTCCGCGGCGGTGACGAACAGGCGCGGGCGGCCGCTGCCGGGGCCCGCCTCCGCCGCCTCGCGGGCCAGGAGCAGCGCCTGGAGGTCGGCCTGGGCGCTGTCGGCGGCGAGCAGTCCGTCGGCGGCGGGCCCGAGGCCGAGGCGCCCGGCGGCCCAGTCGACGAGGCGGCGTTCGAGGTGGGGGACGCCCGCGGACCGGTCGTCCCAGGGGCCGGGGGAGGTGGTGCCGGACACGGCCGGGAGGAGGGCGGGGTCGGCGAGGTGCGCGAGGTGGCGGGGGTGGCCGGGGGAGAGGGCGGCGGGCGGGCAGAGCCGGTCCAGCTCGTCGAGGGCGGCGGCGGTGTCGCGCAGCGGCGTGTCGAGGTCGACGGCGTCGGCGGGCGGCGGGGAGGCGGTGGCGGTCCTGGCGGCCACCCGCTCGGCTCCGTCGGTCACGGGGGTGCGGTACCGCTCCGTGGTCGTGCCGGTGAGCAGGTGCGAGCGCATGAACGGTCCTCCAGGTGAGGGGACGTGGGACGCGCCCCGGGGCAGGGCACAGCGAGGGAGTTCCACGGGGCGCGTCCCGGTAACTAAGGGCAGCCTAACCTAAGTTCAACGGGGAGTGGCAGGTGGGGGGGGGGGGGCGGAACGCCGCGGATGCCGTACGCGGACGGGACGGCGTACGCCCGCGAACGACGGACGGGACGGCGTACGCCCGCGAACGACGGACGGGGGGGGGGGGGGGGGGGGGGGGGGGGGGGGGGGGGGGGGGGGGGGGGGGGGGGGGGGGGGGGGGGGGGGGGGGGG